>NZ_JAKRFB010000131.1:0-1233 GCF_022348315.1 Alteromonas sp. MmMcT2-5
TGTTCTGCGCAACTAAATCAGGACACTTTTCTTAAGGAACTTTGCTCATATTCTATTGGCGACAGATCACCATTAGCGGTATGAAGTCGCTCTAAGTTGTAATAGCGCATATACGCAGTTACATCATTTCTCATATGTTCACGAGTTGGTTGTGGTATTTTCAATAGCCAATCATGTTTTAAGCTGCCGAAGAACCTTTCAACTACCGCATTATCCCAACAAGCACCAACATCACCCATGCTCGCTCTTATACCGAAATTGGCTAGCAATTTACGATAATGCTTACTGGTGTATTGTGAGCCTCTATCCGAGTGAAACACTAAGCCTTTAGGCGGTTGGCGCAAGTTATAAGCCTTCATCATAGCTTTGCTTACTAAGTCAGTCGTCATTCGTTTGTCGATATGCCAACCAACGATGCGGCGTGAATATAAGTCCATAACAATGGCTAAGTACATCCAGCCTTCACCTGTTCTTAAGTAAGTCACATCACCAGCCCAGACCTGATTTGGTGCAACAGGGTTAAAGTTCTGGTTCAACAGGTTATCAGCAACAGCATCACTGTGTTTGCGTTTGGTTGTCACCTTGTATGCCACTCGTTGAGTCACAACTAAGCCAAGTGTTGCCATTAACTTCTGAACGCCATAATCACTGACGTTAAAGCCCTCTCTGCGTAACTTCTTTCTAAGCTCCCGATAACCTAAGCTATTTCTGCTTTTCTCGAAGAAGTGCTTTGCCATTCGATATAAGTTCAGTTGCTCTGCTGTGATGATTTTGACTGGCCGTTTGAGCCAAGCGTAATAAGCACTACGGCTTACTTTCATCACTTTACAGAGCTTAACTACGGGAAATGCCGAAGATAACTGCTTAATCGTTTTAAACGTTACTTGGTTTCCTTTAGCAGGAGGGCGCTGGCCTTTTTTAAAATCTCTTTTTCCATCCTTAGCTCTTTATTTTCCTTACGTAGTTTTAGCAGCTCTGCTCGTTCATCCGCATTTAAACTGGCTCCAGATTGCTCAGCCTCGAATTTAGCTTTCCAGTGATAAAGTAACTTATCTGTGATACCTAAAGACGCTGCTGCTTTTGGTACGCTGTAGCCTTGCTCGGTTACCAATTTGACAGCTTCTTGTTTAAATTCAGCCGTGTAACTTCTGTTTGTTCGTTTTGTCATTTAACACCTCAATAATTGGATTATATTCCATTATTAAAGTGTCCTGTTTGATTAAAGCAGATCAG
>NZ_JAKRFB010000132.1:0-1197 GCF_022348315.1 Alteromonas sp. MmMcT2-5
GAGAAGGGCTGATTGTCATCAATATTCTCGTCAACAAACAGGTGAAGTAGCTCTGCCGCTTTCGTGACATTGTCCGCAGCTGACTGCCAGGACAGGAACACTGCTTGTTGTGCAAAGGCGTTGGCGGCTTCCTGTTGTTTTCGGATATGGTAAACAAACCCATCCGTCAGGCGCTCCAGTGCAAGTTGCATGCGCTCTGTCAGATGACACAGTAACCACAGGTGCTGCTGTGAGCGTTTGAAGCGCCGCACTTTACTGCCGTAGTAATCAATAAGGCCGCTGAAGTGTTGTCGATTTTTTAGCGACAGATTGAGCCTGTCCACAACGTCATTTATTTGCGTGTGCCATGGTGCTAACCGGTGGTAAATGGCGAGCTCTTTTTTAAGCTCAGGCACGGTCAGACTTTTGGCACCACCCCTGAGATGGCTCAGACTCAGCCCGTCGTCTTTAGTAGTGATTATGTTGTCCAGAAAGACGTTAAGTTCATTACTGGTAAGTTGATTCAGTTGGAGCGTCAGGTCTTTTCTGACCTGTTGCATTGTGCGGCTTATCAGTCTTTGAAGCACGGAGTACTTAGGAATGGCAATGTTATGGCTGGCAAGGTATTCAATGGCCGCATCAAAGAGGTGTCGAGGCTCCAGCCAGGCATGACCAATGTAAACCAGGTGGTGGCACAGAGCATTGAGGTGCTGTTTTTCATTCCACTTATTGTAATTCAGTAGACGCAGTATCCTTGAGTAAATACGGTCACGCTGCATTTTACTGACACTGAAAGGCCTGATCCCTTTACCTCTTTGAATTTGGGAGGCAATAAACTGCATGTCGATACTGATATCACGGAAACTCGGAGCAATGATCACTGGCTTAGATTTAAAATAGCCCAGAAGCGCCACGAAATAACAACGATGTTTAGTAAGCCTGATAGTACGGCATTCGGCCTGTTCTACATCGTTTAGCGAAAAATACAAACGTTGTTCCTCAATAGAAAACTGAGGTGCTGAATACAAGTCTCGTTGTTCTGCCTGAGTCAGAATCGAGAGTTCATTACTAATTGCCATGATGAATAAACGCCAATATGATTGATGGTGTTTATATAAGATGGCAGAATATTGGAAGGTAACCCACCGCCACAGACCATATAATATAATACCTGTAGCGTTCTATGTTACTTTAGAGGGGAAAATCCCTAGAACCCCA
>NZ_JAKRFB010000133.1:0-1180 GCF_022348315.1 Alteromonas sp. MmMcT2-5
GGCTATTTTGCAGAGAAAATGCGGCGAAGTCTGGGACTGCAAAAGTTGATACTGGCTAAAGAAGCAATTTATAAACTGACAGTTTATCACTGGCCGGGAAATGTAAGAGAGTTAGAGCACGTCATATCACGCGCAGCACTTTATGCTCGAGAGAAGAATCCAACCGGAAATACAATAATTGAGCCATCTGACATTACCGGTTTAACCGTGTCTTCAGACTCTTTAACAAGTAAAGACACAGATTCGTCCACCGTATATTTCGAGACCGATAGCCATACCGACTTACGGGAAGCAACAGATAAATTTCAACGTCAACTCATTATCAAGGCATTGCATCACGCAGAAAACAACTGGTCTAAGGCAGCCAGATCTCTGTCAATGGACCGTGCAAATCTTGTCCGACTGGCGAAGCGCCTTAATATCACCCTAGTGAAAAAGATAAGAACGTAGCTTTTCGTTCATAGAAATTATAGATATTGTCTATACGTTTCCTATATCTGACCTTACAAAGGAATATATGTTAAATAAGCTAAAACGGTTTTGGGGTTTTCAAAACAACGTAGTTGTATCAGAAAAAGTCGTTGCCACTATCGGTGGAATGCTCGCTATATTTTTATGCTTTTTTCTTACAACATGGTTGCTAGGCACGGAGGGAGCAGCAGCAATTTTACCATCCATGGGAGCGTCAACGGTCCTTCTTTTTGCTGTTCCTCATGGCCAGCTATCGACGCCATGGGCATTCTTCGCTGGGAATGTTCTTTCTGCTATTGTCGGCGTTACAAGTGCACAATACATTGAAAATCTCTTTATTGCCGCTCCGGTAGCAGTGTCGCTTTCGATATTTGTTATGCACCTATCCCGCTCACTACATCCTCCAGGTGGTGCTACCGCTTTGGCTGCTGTAATTGGTGGGTCTGCGATAACGGATTTAAGTTATTGGTACGTGCTTACTCCAACTATTATCAACTGCATGATTCTGTTTGCTGTTGCGATACTGTTCAACAATCTTTTTCACTGGAGGCGTTACCCGCAAAGTCTTATGCGATATAAGGGGATAGGCTATAACCCTGACACGAGACGCATAAAAATGCGACATATCCATGAGGCAATCAACCGGTCAGAATTGGTTATTGATGCCAGTGACGAGCAAATTAAACATATCATTGACTTAGCTGATACG
>NZ_JAKRFB010000134.1:0-1427 GCF_022348315.1 Alteromonas sp. MmMcT2-5
CTGGACAGACTAAAACAACCTGTTGACGCATTGTTACAGGAGAAACAACATCGACTGGAAAGCGCGCTCAAAGACGTGGCGCGCCATATTGATGAGGGAGATAATCGCAATGTAATCATGAAAAATCGCTCGGGCACCCGCTGGCACCTGCCAACAAAAGGCGCTACATCTCTGGTCAACAATCCCTTCTTTAAGCGAATGCAGCCAGTCGGTATCGCGGATGTCCTGCGGTATGTTGAGCGCGAAACCGGGTTTATGCGATGCCTGACACATGTGCTGCCAATACAAAAACAGGGAACTACTCATCAGGATGATTTACTGGCCATTCTAATTGCTAACGCCACTCACCGTGGTGTGTATGGTATGGCGCAGATCTCCGACCGCAGTTATGAACACCTGAGTACAGTACAGGCTAACTATATCCGACCTGAAACGCTGCATGATGCCAGCGACGTGATCAATAATGCGGTGGCTTCATTACCCATCTTCCGCCACTACCATATTCAGGAGGACCAGTTGCACGCCAGTGCGGATGGTCAGAAATTCGAAACGCATCTGGAAACGTTTAAAACCCGGTATTCCTCGAAGTACTTCGGTACCAATAAAGGGATCACGGCCATGACCCTGGTCGCCAATCACAGCGCGCTGAATGCACGGATAATCGGCTCCAACGAGCATGAATCACACTATATCTATGATCTGTTGCAATCCAACAGCAGCGATATCAAACCTGACGTACTCTCGACAGATACACACGGTGTCAATCACGTCAACTTCGCTTTATTGGATCTATGCGGCTACAGCTTTGCACCGCGATACGCGCAATTTAACAGCGTCATCAACGATCTGTTTGAGGTGACTGAAAATGAACAATGTAACACCATACTTGCGCTGAAGAAACCCATCAGGACGGGGGTCATCGAAACGGGATGGCAGGATATCAGGCGTATTGTCCTGTCACTTCAGACAAAACGAACAACACAGGCAATACTGGTGAGAAAACTGTCTGGTTATCCTTCAGGACACCCGATATTACAGGCGCTGACAGAGTATAATCGACTGGTTAAAGCGCAATATTTACTTGACTACATCGACGATGCCAGTTTGCGGCAGTATGTGCAACGTGCCCTGAACCGGGGAGAAGCATCCGCGATACTGAGTCATCTTCTGGGACACTTTGAAGCGACAGGTGATGAAGAAAAAGCGGCTATCACTCGTGCTGTTTCGCCCGTTGCATGGCAAAATATCAACTTAAGCGGGACGTATAACTTCACCAATACCGGAAAATTGCCTGATATTAGTGAAATTACGAAGCCAATCGTGGATGATTAAGCTTGGAAACGAAAGTAACCCACAGCTGGAGGCTATATAATACAAAGCCTGTAGCGTTCTATGTTACTTTAGAGGGGAAAATCCCTAGTACCCCA
>NZ_JAKRFB010000135.1:0-1089 GCF_022348315.1 Alteromonas sp. MmMcT2-5
CCCGATTTCAGATAATAAGTGCGACATTCATGGAAAGGTGTAGAAGAGGAGGCCAACTGCTAAAAGTGGTACGCTCTTCTCGTCAAAGAAACAAGCAGTACTACCATGAATTATCAGCAGTTGACCGAGGGCAGAAGATATCAGATTTCGGCTCTTTTGGAACGGGGAATTTCGGTTTCTGAAATAGCTAAAACTGTTCAGTGCCATCGCTCTACGGTATACCGGGAGCTTAAACGCGGCCGCAAGGGCAGACATTATTGTCCTAACGAAGCCCAGATGTTATCAATCAAAAAACGCACATCAGCGCGTAAATACCGTATACCACAGGAGCGTGTTGATTTTATCCGCTTGCTTTTAGAAGCGGATTGGAGCCCAGAGCAAATTTCCAGTGTATTAACGAAAGTCGGTGCCGCTGTCAGCCATGAGTGGATCTACCGATTTGTTGCACAGGATAAACGCTTGGGTGGCAAGCTATATCGCCATTTGAGACAAGGACACAAGCGGTATCGTCGCGGTAAAAAAGAAAAAGCGCCCGCTATCAAGAATGCCGTTTCTATCGATGTTCGGCCAAGCATCGTTGACAGTAAGGAGCGATTTGGTGATTGGGAAATCGACACTGTCTTAGGCAAACACGGCACTGGGGCTATGGTGACTATTTTGGAGCGTAAAACACGATTTTACGTGGTAAAAAAAGTGCCATCTAAGTCAGCAGATGATGTCACCAAAGCAACCATAGAGCTACTCATGCCTTATAAGGAGCATGTGCATACCATCACGGCAGATAACGGGAGAGAGTTTGCAGGTCATGAAACCATCGCAAAGGAGTTGGAAGCTGATGTGTATTTTGCCCACCCTTATAGCTCTTGGGAGCGTGGAGCCAATGAGAATGCTAACGGCCTTTTAAGGCAATATGTGAAAAAAGGAACCGATCTAACAACAGTAACGGATAGCGATATTGAATTCGCTCTATCGCGAATAAATTATCGACCAAGAAAGTGTTTAGGCTTCAAGCAGCCAGCGATTGTATTTAAAGAAATGGCATTGGCTGCTTGATATTGACGAGTGTCGCACTTCGCAGTTGAATTCGGG
>NZ_JAKRFB010000136.1:0-1088 GCF_022348315.1 Alteromonas sp. MmMcT2-5
GGTTCAACAATGCTTGAATGACCTCCTTACCCCCATCTTCGAAGAGCAGTTCCATCCATCAAGCTTTGGTTATAGACCGAAGCGGAGCTGTCACGATGCCATCAATAAAGCCACGATGTTCATCCGTCGATACGGACGGCGACACGTGGTGGATATGGACCTGTCGAAGTGCTTCGATAAGCTGGACCATACGCTTATCATTAAGAGCATCAAAAGGCGGGTTCGTGATGGTAGCGTGCTGAGTCTCATTGCTCAGTTCTTACAAAGTGGGGTGATGGTAGATGGACATTGGCAGCAAACAGAAACAGGCAGTCCGCAAGGTGGGGTAATAAGTCCGCTCATAGCGAACATCTATCTGGATGCGTTCGATGAGGAAATGAAACAACGTGGGCACCGCATAGTGCGCTATGCTGATGACATCCTTATCTTGTGTAGCAGTCGTGCAGCGGCAGAGAATGCCAAAGCGCAAGCCACACATATCTTAGAAGAGAAGCTAAAGCTAAGCGTAAACACGGATAAAACACACATCACTCACAGTGATGATGGTGTGAAATTCCTTGGTGTTGAAATTGGGACGAAACATACCCGCATACAACCCAAGAAACTGACCGCGTTTAAGACAAAGCTAAAGCAGATGACGAGACGCAATGGCGGAATACCGCTACAGTCAGTCATTAATGCGCTGAACCCACTACTCAGGGGGTTCAGTCACTACTTCAAGATAGCCAATGCTAAAAGGGCATTTAAGCAAATAGCAAGCTGGCTAAGACGGCGCTTGCGCAGCATCCAACTTAAGTTATGGAAGAAGGCGAGCCGCCTCCATCGCTGGCTACGACAGCATGGTTATAAAGGCAAGTTCGCTCACATCAACATGACGAGCTGGTGCAGTGCACGCAGTCCTTTAGCAAGCTACGCGATGCCAAACAGTTGGTTCGATGAACTTGGGCTAATGAACTTGGAGAATGTTGAAACGGGATATGTGTTTAGCAATTACGCTAAATAACTGTGTATATGAGCCGTATACGAGGCCCGTATGTACGGTTCTGTGAGAGGGATGAGGCGGTGACGCCTCACCCTACTCGATGTTT
>NZ_JAKRFB010000137.1:0-1085 GCF_022348315.1 Alteromonas sp. MmMcT2-5
GGTTCAACAATGCTTGAATGACCTCCTTACCCCCATCTTCGAAGAGCAGTTCCATCCATCAAGCTTTGGTTATAGACCGAAGCGGAGCTGTCACGATGCTATCAATAAAGCCACGATGTTCATCCGTCGATACGGACGGCGACACGTGGTGGACATGGACCTGTCGAAGTGCTTCGATAAGCTGGACCATACGCTTATCATTAAGAGTATTAAAAGACGGGTTCGTGATGGTAGCGTGCTGAGTCTCATTGCTCAGTTCTTACAAAGTGGGGTGATGGTAGATGGACATTGGCAGCAGACAGAAACAGGCAGTCCGCAAGGCGGGGTAATAAGCCCGCTCATAGCGAACATCTATCTGGATGCGTTCGATGAGGAAATGAAACAACGTGGGCACCGCATAGTGCGCTATGCTGATGACATCCTTATCCTGTGTAGCAGTCGTGCAGCGGCAGAAAATGCCAAAGCGCAAGCCACACACATCTTAGAAGAAAAGCTAAAGCTAAGCGTAAACACGGAGAAAACACACATCACCCACAGTGATGTTGGTGTGAAGTTCCTCGGCGTTGAAATCGGGACGAAACATACCCGCATCCAGCCCAAGAAACTCACCGCGTTTAAGGCGAAGCTCAAGCAGATGACGAAACGCAATGGCGGAATGCCACTGCAATCAGTTATCAATGCACTAAACCCACTGCTAAGAGGGTTCAGTTATTACTTCAAGATAGCCAATGCGAGCAGGGTATTTAAGCAACTCGCGAGCTGGCTAAGACGGCGCTTGCGCAGCATCCAACTTAAGTTATGGAAGAAGGCGAGCCGCCTTCATCGCTGGCTACGACAGCATGGTTATAAAGGCAAGTTCGCTCACATCAACATGACGAGCTGGAGCAGTGCACGCAGTCCTTTAGCAAGCTACGCGATGCCAAACAGTTGGTTCGATGAACTTGGGCTAATGAACTTGGAGAATGTTGCAACGGGATATGTGTTTAGCAATTACGCTAAATAACTATGTACATGAGCCGTATACGAGGCCCGTATGTACGGTTCTGTGAGAGGGATGAGGCGGTGACGCCTCACCCTACTCGATG
>NZ_JAKRFB010000138.1:0-1036 GCF_022348315.1 Alteromonas sp. MmMcT2-5
CCAGCAAGCGCCGTCAGACCCGTAAAGAGATATTCTTATCCCGGATGGACAACTTGTTGCCGTGGACTCAACTGCTGGAAGTGATTGAACCCTTTTATCCTAAAGTTGGCAACGGCCGCCGCCCGTATCCACTGGAAACCATGTTCCGCATTCATTGTATGCAGCAATGGTATAGCCTCGGTGATGAAGCCATGGAAGACGCGCTGTACGAGATTGCTTCAATGCGTCAGTTTGCGCAACTGTCACTGGATAAAGCCATTCCTGACCGCACTACCATTATGAACTTCCGGCACTTGCTGGAAAAGCACAAGCTGACTCGCCAATTATTCAAAACGGTCAACCAATGGCTGTCGGAGTGCGGTGTGATGATGACGCAGGGTACACTGGTGGATGCGACGATTATTGAAGCACCCAGCTCCACCAAGAATAAAAAGAATGAGCGTGACCCAAATATGCACCAGACTAAAAAAGGTAATGAATGGCACTTCGGCATGAAAGCCCATATAGGAGTGGATGCCAAGAGTGGCCTGACGCATACGCTGGTGACCACTGCCGCCAACGAACATGACCTGAATCAGATGAAGAACCTGTTGCATGGCGATGAGGAATTCATCTCTGGCGATGCTGGATATCAAGGCGCAGAGAAGCGTGAAGAACTTAAAGAAAAGGATGTGGAATGGCTGATTGCTGAGCGTCCCGGAAAGGTGCGGGCACTGAAAAAGTATCCCTGCAAAAACAAAACTGTCATCAACATCGAATATTTAAAAGCCAGCATCCGAGCAAAAGTTGAACACCCGTTTCGCATCATCAAATGCCAATTTGGTTTTATCAAAGCTCGCTATAAGGGATTGATAAAAAATGACTCACAGTTAGCCATGCTATTCACCTTGGCAAACCTGTTTAAAGTAGACCAGATGCTACGACGACAGCCAAGATCTGTCTGAAATCCGGGAATAACCCGGAATAAGGTCGAAATCCGACCTAAAACAGCGGTATATTGGCCTAAACTGCAAAATTAGAGTTTAAAAATTAGGCC
>NZ_JAKRFB010000139.1:0-1029 GCF_022348315.1 Alteromonas sp. MmMcT2-5
ATACCAATTGTCTTAAAAGTTTGATCTAATAGTGGTATTCATATTCGAGTGATTTTGATATGCATACAGCCGACGACTTTAAACAATTAGCAAAGCAAACCTCCAACGGGCAACTGCGAACCCGCTATCTAGCTTTGTATCATTTCAAGAATGGGGAAACACGAACCCAGATAGCAACTTACCTTGGGGTTGCCAGAGGCAGTGTTAATACCTGGGTATCCAACTATCTGGCGCACGGACTTGAAGGTCTGCAATCCAAACCTAGTCCGGGTAGACCCTGTCAGCTCTCCGTCTCCCAGCGAGAACAGATCGCACATTTTATCAAAGAAAATGCGGTTAAAAAGGAGGGGGGGCGTTTGATTGCACAGGATGTACGACAATACATTAGCGACACCTTCCAAATCGATTATCAGTTGCGAAACGTATACCGCATCATGGATGCGCTCGGTTTCAGTTGGATAACCAGTCGCTCTAAACACCCTAAACAATCACAACAAACCCAGGACACTTTTAAAAAATTTCCTGCTGGAAACGATCCTTCACACTCCCGGTCATCTTCCTCTGGATCGCGTTGACGTCTGGTTTCAAGACGAAGCACGATTCGGTCAGCAAAATCAGACGTCCAGAATATGGGCAGCCAAGGGCAGCAGGCCAAGAGTAGTAAAGCAACAGCAATTCGATTATGGCTATGTCTTTGGGGCGGTGTGTCCGAGCAATGGTAATACTCAGGCGCTTATCAGCCCTCTTGTGAATAAAGAGGTGATGAAGCAGCATCTGAAATTAATAAGTGAAGCGACAGAGCCTGGGCGTCATGCCGTTGTTGTAATGGATGGCGCGGGCTGGCATACGATCGATACGGCCAGCCCATTTACCAATGTCAGTCTGTTAAAACTCCCACCTTATTCTCCGGAGCTGAACCCGATGGAGCAAGTATGGCAATGGTTACGGCAACGTTGCTTATCAAACCGCGTATTTCGAGGTTACGAAGAAATAGTGGAACAGGTCTCTCGCGCTTGGAATACATTCATT
>NZ_JAKRFB010000015.1:0-78889 GCF_022348315.1 Alteromonas sp. MmMcT2-5
TACAACTGACGTAACTGGTGCTGTAGAGCTTCCAGAAGGCGTAGAAATGGTAATGCCTGGTGACAACCTTAAATTCAAAGTTGAGCTAATTGCTCCGATCGCGATGGAAGAAGGTCTTCGTTTCGCAATCCGTGAAGGTGGTCGTACAGTAGGTGCCGGTGTTGTATCTAAGATCCTAGACTAATCTAGACTTAGCAACACAAGCCAAGAAAAGCGCACTTAGGTGCGCTTTTTTATGCCTGCGATTTAGAACGTCACTCCCTCGCAATCTGCATAACAGAAAGCTTTGGGGAGAGAAGGAAACACGCCGTAAACTTACCCTTCTTTTTAAGTTAGAGCTTCGACACCGCCCCCCCTGCGTTGTAGAGTTTCAGAGGGCACAGCACTCACTCTCTAATACAGAAATAACTTAAGGCCCGGCGGGTTTTATGGGGAAGCGGACAAACTTATTTCAAAATGACTAGGTTCGAGGCTAGCCTTAATCGCAAGTTGAGCTATGCTTAGGCATTGATAAATTTGAAACTTATTATCGTCCTGCCTTTTTTCCGTCAGTGCGAAGTGGCAAACTCCATTTTAATGTTTTAACAAGGTTTTATAAGTAATGTCATTCGAGTCAGTTTTAAATGAATCGGAGTTCAGCACAATTGTTTTGGAAAATCGTAGTGCTTATGAGCAAGATTTATTAGGGTTTAATGAGTTACTTCACGCTGACTATCTCTTTTTAGGCGTCAAAAAAGCGGATAAAATTTCCGTATTAGTAGGGCTTGCGCACGACTCTCCAATTTCACAAATTGAATATGACCTGAAGGGTTCGCCTTGTGAAACTGTCTTGCTAACTGGAGCGTGTGGTTACAAGTCGGACATTTGCGAGCATTTTCCCGATGATCAAACCCTCAGTGAGCTTAATGCGCAAGGGTATTTAGGCGCGGGCCTCTTTAATGAGAAAAACCAAGATATTGGTTTACTCGTTGCTATTTTTAACACTCCCAAGCATGACATCAATGAGTGGTTACAAGTTTTCTCACTGCAAGCTAAGTTGTTTTCTACACAACTGCAGAAGGACTTTTTCGCAATAAAAACCGCGCGTAACCTAAGCCTTATTGATGAAATAAGCCGTATGTCGAAAACAGGGTCATGGGAGTTTTATCCTGAAACTGAAAAGTTAATATGGTCATCAGAGACATACCGTATCTTCGGTTTACCAGTCGGTAGTGCCATAAACGTCCAAAAAGCCATCAACTCTTTCGCCCCGGGATATACTGAGGAGTTAACGCTCGCATTTGATAACCTCCGTTTTCACCAACAGCCCTATGACATTCAGTGCAAAATTATCGATTCGTCAGGCACTATTCGATGGGTAAGAGCCTCTGGGAAAGCGGAGCTTTATAAGAATGGCGCAGTGAAGCGTCTTTTCGGTGCATTTGAAGATATTACTGAATATAAAACCGCGCTTACTCTCAATGAAGAGCGAGCGATGAAAATTCAAAATATTTTGAATAATATCAATGATGCTGTATTTAGTATCGACGTCAAGGGCACAATCACACATTGTAACGACATTGCGCTTAAAACGTTTGGTTACACGCGAAGCGAGTTAATCGCTCAATCTGTAGAGATTCTAATGCCAGAACCTTATGCGTCTAACCATGCTTTTTATATGCGCAATTATATGGAGACTGGGGTAGGTAAAATTATAGGAGTAGGTCGTCAGCTTCCGGCTAAGCGAAAAAACGGCGATATATTCCAGATGGAATTGTCATTGTCGGAGAGTTTTGACCAGGGTGAAAGGGGATTTATAGGTGTTATACGGGATATTAGTGAACGTATAGAAGCGCAGGATACCATTTATAACCTCGCTTATACTGACTCTGTTACCCGCCTTCGAAATCAGCAGTGGTTCCATCAACGCTTTAAAGACTTGATGTTACGCGCATCGTTG
The DNA here is from genome assembly GCF_022348315.1 of Alteromonas sp. MmMcT2-5. Lineage (NCBI taxonomy): Bacteria > Pseudomonadati > Pseudomonadota > Gammaproteobacteria > Alteromonadales > Alteromonadaceae > Alteromonas > Alteromonas sp. MmMcT2-5. The sequence continues at coordinate 1,940 of NZ_JAKRFB010000015.1, forward strand.
AAGCAAGAATATATACATATTTTGTTGTTAGATATCGATAATATGGCGCAAATTAATACGCGTTTCGGCTTTGGTAACGGCAACTATGCTATAAGAAAGATTGCAGAGCAGTTGCTTTTCGTCATCGGCCACGATTATGAAATTTTTAAATATGGCGGTGATAGTTTTGTCGTACTGTCTAAAAAAACCTACATAAAAGAAGACCTTCATAAATTTGATGCGAACTTAGTGGAAAGCGCACTCCTTAGTCCACGTCATTTCGATATTGTCATAAATTCAGTGAAATGGTCTCTTACTGCGTCACTTGGCAGTGCTATCTTTAACCCGCAAGGTCAAAGCTTTGAGTCAATCATCAATGTAATCGAACAGGCTGTTAAAAGGGCAAAAAGGTCGGCACCTTTTGGTCTTTGTCATATTTCAGAGGATGGGTTTAAAGAGTTCGACCGTTATTTAGATATAAAATCTAAGCTTGAACAAGCGATAGAACGCGATGAATTATCAATAGTACTTCAGCCTCAAGTTACCCATGATGGAACGGTTTCTTCTTTCGAAGCGTTGGTGCGGTGGTACTCGAAAGAGTTAGGTCCAGTAAGCCCAAGTGAATTTATTCCTATTGCCGAAGAGAGCTACGCTATCTGCGAAATAGGTGACATAGTTTTAAGAAAAACGCTGAGCGTTATTAGTAACTTCGTGAAAAGCGGTTTAAAAACCAGTATTGCGATCAACATAAGCGCTAGACAAATCGTTGTGCCTGACTTTATAAATTCGCTACTTTCTCGCGTAAATCAATACGGCATTCCACCTCACATGTTAATGCTGGAATTAACAGAAACTGCTTTAGTGGTGGATATTGAGCTGGTTAAGGAAACCATGCTTGAACTCGCAAGATTCGGCTTTCGCTTTTCAATTGATGATTTCGGTACTGGATATTCCAGTCTTGCATACCTGAAAGTTCTCCCTATCAGTGAGCTTAAAATTGATAAGTACTTTGTGGACGACATAGGAAAAGACTTTGATGGAAAAGCGGCGCAGATTGTTGATGCAATTATTGAAATGGCCAAAGCACTGAATGTCACATGTATTGCAGAGGGTGTAGAGAGTGAAGAGCAGCTAAAATACCTAATAGGTAAAGGCTGTGAAAAATTTCAAGGCTATTACTTCTCAAGGCCTGAACCGGAAGCACATTGGGCGGGAATCAATGAAAACACAAAACTACCCTAAATTTAAAGAAAGTTTGCAATTATCCGCTATTGGCTAGCCAAGTCTTGATCGTGTTCTAGGTTCTCTTTTCCACCTGAAAAAGCGGCTTTCTTGTAAGTTTTATAAGCTCCTTTTGTCATACTGTAACAATACCGAGTTATAATTTTTGAATTTAGTGCTGTGAGAGACTTTGATGATAACACGACGCCAGTTTTTAGTAGGCTCTTTGGCATTTGGTGGCCTAGCGACCAGTGCTTTTGGTAAGAAAATAAATTTGGCGTCTATGCCGATTAGTGAAGGCTATGGTGCACTAGTCGCCGACCCTCAAAAGCTGCTCGATTTACCTAAAGGCTTTAGCTATAAGGTTATATCAAGCCTTGGAAATAGCATGTCTGATGGTATGCATGTACCTGACAGAGCGGACGGTATGGGTTGTTTGCCTGTAGAAGGCAGTAGCGACAAAGTGGCGCTTATACGTAACCACGAACTGCACCCCAAACATTTAAGTGCTCAGCCACAGTCTATTCAAAAGCATACTAGCGAGTTGGCCTATGACAACTATCATAGTGGGGTTGCTTTACCAGGCGGCACCACAACCATGGTGTATAACCTTACCACCAAAATGGTAGAGCGAGAGTTTATCAGTCTTGTTGGAACGGTAAGAAACTGCTCGGGCGGCATTACGCCTTGGGGCACGTGGCTTACGTGTGAAGAGTCCGTAGACCGACCTCATGGCCCGAACGGCGATGTAGTAAACAAAGATCACGGCTACATATTTGAAGTACCTGCAAACGCTGACTCACTCATTGAAGCTAAACCGCTTAAAGCAATGGGGCGCTTTAACCATGAAGCGGCATGTGTTGACCCCAAAACCGGTATTGTTTACCTGACTGAAGATCAGGGTGACAGCTTGCTTTATCGCTTTGTACCTAACGAGTACGCTAACTTGGCAGCTGGCGGCCAATTAGAAGCCCTGGTAGTAAAAAATAAACCTCAGTTTGATACACGTAACTGGAATTCCACAACTATGCCATTGGCGACGTGGTTCGACGTTGAGTGGATAGCATTAGACAATCCAGAAAGCCCGAACGATGACTTACGCGCTAGAGGATATGAGAAAGGTGCTGCCTTATTCGCTCGCGGTGAAGGTATACATTGGGGTGAAGATGAGCTTTATTTTTGCTGTACTAATGGCGGCCAAAAGCAGCTCGGTCAAGTAATGAAACTTGTTCCTTCTGCTGATGGTAAACAAGACAAGCTTCAGCTATTTTTAGAAAGCGAAGACAAGAACTTATATAACTTCGGCGATAACTTAACCGTATGTCCAAACGGACATCTATTGGTGTGTGAAGACCAATATACCGACATTGTTGATAACCATTTACGCGGTGTTACACCAAATGGAGAGGTGTATAACTTTGCAAAACTCCATGCGCAAACTGAACTTGCTGGCGCGTGTTTCTCGCCTGACGGCAATACGCTTTTCGTGAATATTTACTCTCCAACGAAGACCTTAGCTATAACCGGGGCATGGCTTGAAGGTTAGAGATCAGAGGTTGGAGACCAGATATTAAGGGTTCTCTAGTAAACTGGCGTCATTTATTCTTATTACTTTAAAATGGCGCCGCTATCCCCAAAGTGTGAACTGCAAATTTCTATCGACCTTTCTTTCGTCACGCATCATTTACTTACTTTCATACCTTTTCTCGATTAACGAGTACCTTTACAATCTAATAAATTAATTATTTGAATCGTTTTAACCCGTTTTAATAGTTTTGTTCAATTAATGATAATGCGCTTAACTTAAGAAGGAGAGCCAAATGAGCGCACTATTAAAAAAGCTAACAACGGCGAATAGCCACCGTGTTTCCTCCACAACTAATCAACCCATTCGAACGCAATGCAATTACGCTGATAACTATTATGGCGACCAAGTTTGCGTAGAAGTCAAAGCCCCTAAACCTCGTACCAACCTTCATGTGGGAGTACAGCTGTGAGAACCTCAAAAATGCGGTTATCAATAACCACGAACAGCATGGTCAGCTACGCACAACGAGTACTAATCGCGATGTGAACTACCAGCCAAGTCGACGTCTTGATCTTAACGAAGAACCGGCGTTCCGTTACTCAAGCAAACCGCTTGCAGGTATGACGCAACAAATTCCGTTCTACAAAGAGCAGAACTTTAAACAAGCAGGGGAGTTTTTCAGAAAGCTAACCAAAGAAGGCCAGCAAAACCTGATTAATAACTTAGGTGGAGCACTGGCATCGGTGCCTGAAGAAGAAATCCGCGTCATTATTAGTGCTTATATGTACAACGCAGATAAAGACTACGGCAAAGGCGTAGCTAAACTAGCAAACGCACCAATGGCTAAAGTCCGTCAAACGGCGAAAGACTTGATGGAACAGCAGGCTGCACGTGCAGCTAAAGCGAAACAAGTTGCAGAAAGCCTGACGGCGCTAATGCAATAAACCAGAGCTACTAAAGTCAGAGCTACTTAAGTCAGAAATATTAAAGTCAGAAGTACTAAAAGGTGGACTATTTATCGTTGATAAATAGTCCACCCAATGCGTAGCTACCTAATTTCAATTACTTTTCACTTCATGCGTCGATAAATAAAGAGGGCACAATGTCTATTTTTAAGCACTCACTACTATCAACGCTGTTCGTTATTGTCACTCTATTCAGCTTCGATGCCAGTGCTGTAACACAAGTAACTAGCGCGGCGGACAAACCTGCGCAATCAGCTTCGCTATCTATGGAAGCACTAAAAGTGCGGTATTTCGACGCAGCTAGAGAAGGCGACAGCACCATGTTGCAAGCCTTTTATAACGCTGGGCTAGATGTAAACGTCGCAGATGAAAAAGGCTATACAGCACTTATTCTTGCGGCGTACCACGGTCACACTGACACCGTGAACTTTCTTATTGAGCAGGCGAAGGTAAACCCGTGTCAAGAAGACAACCGCGGGAATACTGCACTTATGGGCGCTATATTTAAAGGTCATGTCAGTGTGGCAAAGCAGCTGGTATTTGCCGATTGCGATATAGACGAAGAAAACGCACAAGGGCAAACGGCGCTAATGTTTGCAAGTCTCTTCAATAGACAAGAGGTTGTAAGCAGCCTAATAGAAAAAGGCGCAAATCCCAAGCATGTAGATAAAGCTGGTAACTCAGTGGCAGATATAGCCTTGTCGCAAGGCAATTACGCGCTGGCTGAGGCACTGAACAAAGATAATAAGTAGCTTACCTCACCGGCTTTACGAAATAGGGGAAGCAGAAAAACATTGGCTGATGCGCTTGCTGCTTCGCCACTAATACTAGAAAACCATGAATCTACCCAAATTACGGGTTACAGGCTGACCGTTTAGTTGCTGCGCTCACGTCTATCGTGTTAATTCTGGTATTGATCAAGAGTTTTGCGACATTTCACCGCGCTTTTGTTAACTTTCTTACTTTCTTTTATCGCTGTAAGCGTCAGTATCAAATGATTGATACGAGAAAGTTAGGGTTTGCAGAGTTAAAATCACTCGCAGAATTGGCGAATGAAATGGTCGAGTCCAAAAGAGATATTGAGGCGCGGCTAGCAAGTGTAGAAGCCGAGTTGGCCACTAAGAAAGCCTCATAACCACAGAGGGCACTTTTATTTCTTAAGCGGTCGACTCATTATTGCATCAATAAGGTATAAGCCAAGCAAGGTAGAAGCAAAAATGAAGTTTAACCGCTTAGGAAATAGCGACTTACAGGTGTCGGATGTGTGTTTGGGCACAATGACATGGGGCATTCAAAACACCCAACAAGATGCAGATGAGCAAATGGCGTTCGCCCTGGATAAAGGCGTGAACTTTGTCGATACGGCCGAAATGTATCCTGTTCCCCCAAATGTAGATACCTATGGCGATACAGAGCGCATTATCGGTAATTGGATTTCGAGGAACGAATCAAAGCGCTCTGACATTGTTTTAATGACTAAAATTGCTGGCAGCGGTTTGAAGTACATTCGCAACGCAGGGCCCATTACAGCTGACGCTATCGCAAACGCACTCACCTATTCATTAGAGCGCTTAAAAACCGATTATATCGACGTTTACCAGCTTCATTGGCCGAATAGAGTTACACCTCATTTCGGTAAGCATTGGCCGGATGGTGCTGATCCAACCAAAACCAATCGAGAAAAAGAACTGGATGGTATGCGTGATATCCTTTTAGGCATTAAGCGCGCGCTGGATGAAGGGAAAATTAGACACTGGGGGCTGTCAGATGACACGCCTTGGGGCATTCACGCCTTTCTTACACTTTGCAAAGAGCTGGATATGCCGCTTCCAGTTTCTATCCAAAATGAGTTCAGTTTACTTCATGCGAAAGACTGGCCTTATTTAATTGAAATGTGTGAACTAGAGAACATTGCTTACCTTCCGTGGTCGCCGTTAGCAACGGGTATGTTAAGTGGTAAGTATCAGGATGGAGCCAGACCGGAAGGTAGTCGTTGGACACTAGCTCAGCGTATGGGGTTATTTAGAGATAAAGCGCCAGCGCAGGCAGCTACAGCAGAATATATGAAGATTGCAGAAAACGCAGGAATAACACCTTCGCAGCTCGCGTTGGCGTGGTGTAAGCAAGTGCCTGGTGTTACCTCAACAATTATTGGTGCTACCACTGTGCCTCAACTTAAAGAAAATATAGACGCGTTTGATATTTCACTTTCGAAGGAAACATTGGACGACATTCACAGTGTACTAAGGCAGTATCCTTTAGGCTTCTAAGCGAATTTATTTTCTTCCTAAGAATGGCGGGGTAGTACTTCACTCCCCGTCATTTTTGTGTAATACGCACGTCATATTATGAGTTTTTCAAGTATGAAGTTGTGCGTATTATGTCAATGATTGACCCTCAACTAGCCCAGAACAGCGTGCTAGAAAAAGCACATAACTGGCGTAAGTGGTTTCTTTTAGCCTTGTTAGTCTATGTGATGTTATTAGCTGTCAGCATGATTGGCAGCGGATTCAAATTTGCTACTGGCGACCACGCGAAATCTCTTTTTAGTTTTGCTTCTAATCCTGTCATGGGATTGATTATTGGTATGGTGTGTACCGCACTTATTCAGTCTTCAAGTACGGTTACCTCTATTATTGTCGGAATGGTAGCGGGTGGTTTACCCATAACTATCGCTATACCCATGATGATGGGTGCCAACATTGGGACCAGTATTACCAACACCTTGGTGAGCCTTGGTCATGTTGCAAAAAAAGATGAGTTTCAACGAGCCTTCAATGCGGCCACTATTCATGACTTCTTCAATGTACTGTCGGTACTAATTTTCTTACCTCTTGAAATGGCGTTTGGTATTTTGGAGTTTTTAAGTGCCCAATTGGTTGCGCTTCTCCATACTGGTGAAGCCATCGGTGTGTCTGGTGTTAATCCTATTAAAGCGATGACGCAACCGGTAACAGACTTAGTTACACAAGCATTCTCCTTTTTACCTTCTATTTATCCGGGCGTAGCGAAAATAATTCTTGGTATTGGCCTTATTATGTTTTCAATTACCTACATGGGTAAAATTATGAAATCACTTATGGTGGGCAAGGCAAAGGCGTTATTGCGTACCAGCATAGGAAAAGGTCCGCTCTCTGGAATAACGTCGGGTGCTGTGATGACCGTGCTAGTGCAATCCTCGTCAACCACCACATCGCTTATGGTACCTTTGGTTGGTAGTGGAATTTTAAAAGCTAAGGATATCTATCCGTTCACATTGGGCGCGAATATAGGTACATGTATCACTGCGCTTATCGCAGCGTTGGGTGTAGTGGGGGTTAATAGTGGATTTGCACTACAAATAGCGCTAGTGCACCTGATTTATAACGTTCTGGGCGTTACGCTTATTTACGGGCTGCCTTTATTGCGCAATATTCCGCTCAATTTGTCTTATCAATTATCAGTGATAGCGGCAGAGCGGAAAATGTACGGCGCAGCTTATATCGGTGGCTTATTCTTTATTATGCCTTTGGGTATTATCTTCACCACTATGTAGCTAACGTAGCGCGCCATTCTATTTTCTGTATGCACAAAAAAACGGCGCTGATGAGCTCAGTGCCGTTTCTCTTTTTTAACTTAGTGCATGTATTAGAATGCGTATTTTGCTGAAACTTGGAAGCGGTTCATGTCGCCTTCAAGGCCGGCTTCAATTTCACGCTTTGCGAAAGCGTATTCAGCGCCAACGGTTAGCGCTTTAGTTGGCGAGTACAAGTAGTTTACACGTGTGCTATAAGTGCTTTCAGTGGTAGCTAAACCCGTTAATGATACGTCATTGTCTGCTTCAAACGCCGAGAACATGATGCTACTGCGCGCTTTTTCGCTCCACTTGTGACGATACGCAACGCCGTAACCTGTTGAGTCTATGGCTTCAAGGTCGCCGCTTTCGGTAAGTACTGCACCATTAACTGCGTTTAGCGCAGAGTATCTGCCTAAACCTTTACCCGTGTTGAACGTGAAGCGAATATCGTCGCCATTAGACAAATTGTATTTACCGGTTACCGATACACCAAAGCTGGTTTCGTCCGCATCAATGCCAGCGGCATTATCGTAAGACAACTGTCTTAATAAGCCCGCTACTTTTACATAACCCCAGTCATACTTTGACGTATAGGCAGCTACAAAGTCTGGAACGCTGCTGTCGTCACTCGTAATTCGGCTACCACCGCCAAATGGCGTAATGGTTGATTCTGGGTTTTCAAGGGCAAGCTGAAGGCCGCCGTTGGTATATCTCACCATAACTTGACGACCAAAGGTAATGCCGTCAGTCGTACCAACAAAGTCTAAAGATTCAGGTAAAGAACCTACGTCCATGAAAGTTGTCCATGTTTGACCTACCAACCAATTTTTGTAGGTCAGGTATGCGTGACGAACACGAGGAACGTAAGAGTTACTGATGCGCTCATCGCCGCCATCGGTCACTAAAAAGTCGAGCTCGAAAACACCGTTAATGGTATCGCCTTCAGCGGTTGGTGTTGAAGTAGCAAAGCGGAATCGCGATGTTCTAATGTGAGCATCAAATTGTGGATCTTCGTCAACGCCACCAACAGGTGTTAGTGAAGGAATATAGAAATCGCGACCTACGCTACCCGATGCAATGGTGCCATCTGAGTAGTCACTGACCATAGCGTCGACTTTAATGTAGCCTGTGAATTTCACACTTGTGTCGCCGATTGTTGCTGCTTGCGCTGCACCGGTAGATGCTGCTAGGCACAGCGCTACTGCTGTAGCCGTATTTTTTATTTTAGCTTTCATCGTGTCTGTTCCAAAAAAGTGGTTAAATAAATGTAAATTCAACGTTAACATTGCTGATTGTGTACTTATTATCTCAAAATTAAATAAGCCAATGGTCGCATAAGACTATAGTCGTAATACTTTTCTAGTAGAACCTTAGTTGTATGCTGCTAAGACCAAAGTCTCATTTTGCTTTGTGGGTGAATGGCTAGAGTGTTTCACCATACAACAAGAATTTACATCATTGATATTGGAGGCAATCTATATGACCGCCAGCAAAACTTATCCTGTGCCTGAGAACATTCTTCAGTCTACCCATTTAACCGCATCTCAATACGACGAGATGTACAAGCAATCTGTAGAGCAACCTGAAGCGTTCTGGGCTGAGCACGCATCCATGCTTGAGTGGTATCAAAAGCCAACCAAAATTAAAAACACGATGTTTGGCGAAAACGATGTGTCGATAAAATGGTTTGAAGATGGTGAGCTAAATGCCAGCTATAATTGTATTGACCGCCATCTGGCTAACAATGCCACAAAAGTTGCCTTTCACTGGGAAGGCGACTCACCAGAAGATAGCCAAGATATCACGTATCAACAAGTACACTATGAAGTTTGTAAATTAGCGAATGCACTTAAAGAAATGGGCGTAGCAAAAGGTGATCGTGTTGCGATTTACATGCCGATGGTACCTGAGGCTGCCTACGCCATGCTAGCGTGTGCCCGAATTGGTGCAGTACATTCGGTGATTTTCGGTGGATTTTCACCTAACGCGATTGCCGATCGTATCAACGACAGCAACGCCAAAGTCGTGATTACTGCTGATGAAGGCCGTCGTGCTGGAAGAAGTATTCCACTGAAAGCGAATGTGGATAAAGCACTGTCTGGTGATGCGTGTCCGTCTATTACTCATGTTTTAGTTCATAAGCTCACAGGAGGAGAAGTAGACTGGAATGGTAAGCACGATGTGTGGTGGCATGACGCTGTTGATGGCGTGTCAGCGCAGTGTGAACCAGAGGTAATGAACGCGGAAGACCCACTGTTTATCCTTTATACATCAGGCTCTACTGGAACGCCAAAAGGTGTAGTACACACCACGGGCGGGTATCTCTTATATTCTGCGATGACCTTTAAATATGCCTTTGACTACAAAGAAGACGATATTTATTGGTGTACCGCTGATGTAGGCTGGATCACAGGCCACAGCTACATGGTTTATGGCCCTATGGTGAACGCCGCATCACAAGTGTTCTTTGAGGGTGTACCAACCTATCCAGACGTTAAGCGTATTGCTCAGGTAGTGGAAAAATACAAAGTAAATAGTTTATATACCGCGCCAACTGCTATCCGCGCATTAATGGCCCACGGAGATGTTCCAGCTGAAGGGTGTGATGTCTCATCGCTTCGTCTGTTAGGAACAGTAGGTGAACCTATTAATCCTGAAGCATGGGAATGGTACCACCGCGTAATTGGTATGAGCCGTTGTCCAATCATCGATACATGGTGGCAGACAGAAACAGGTGGACACATGATCCTGCCTTTACCTGGCGCTACGGAGTTGAAGCCTGGCTCAGCGACCCGTCCATTCTTCGGCATTCAGCCTGCGCTATTTGATGCTGACGGTAATGAGCTTGAAGGGGCAGCAGAAGGTAATCTTGTTATTAAAGACAGCTGGCCTAGCCAAGCTCGAACGGTTTATGGCGATCATCAGCGCTTTATTAACACCTACTTTAGCGCGTACAAAGGTGTGTACTTCACCGGTGATGGTGCTCGTTGCGACGAAGATGGCTTCTACTGGATCACCGGTCGTGTAGATGACGTGCTAAACGTTTCTGGACACCGTTTGGGCACCGCTGAAATCGAAAGCGCACTTGTTGCCCATCCTAAAGTGGCTGAGGCTGCCGTTGTTGGCTTCCCACATGATATCAAAGGGCAGGGTATCTACGTTTACGTAACGCCAAATGAAGGGGTTGAAGCAGATGAAGCCCTTACTAAAGAGCTTAAGGCGTGGGTGCGTCAAGAGCTAAGCCCGATTGCTACACCTGATATGATCCAATGGTCTCGTGGATTACCTAAAACCCGCTCTGGTAAAATTATGCGCCGTATTTTGCGTAAGATTGCCGCCAATGAGCATGAGCAATTAGGTGACACATCTACGTTGGCGGATCCATCGGTTGTTGATACACTGATAGAGGAACGTCTAAATAAGTAGAAACTAAGGATATAGACAATGATAACCCTTCTAATCGCTGATGATCATCCGCTGTATCGCGATGCACTAAGAGGCGCGTTGTCGTTGTCACTTCCAGCCTTAACCCTCAAAGAGGCGGGAGACCTTAACACTACAGTCGATATTCTCAACAACGAGGATATCGACTTATTGTTGCTTGATTTGCACATGCCGGGTAGCAATGATTTGTTTGGTTTGCTGCATATTCGAAAACTCTTTCCCGAACTTCCTGTTGCCGTAGTCTCTGGCACAGAAGACACCACACTTATTTCAAAGATTATTAGCGTGGGCGCGCTAGGGTTCATCCCAAAAACTGCCAGTGCGCAGGATATTGCAAACGCCGTAGAAGCAATTCTGGATGGCGATGTATGGCTACCTGATAACTTAAGTGAAGACGTTGATGAGGTGAATGAAGAGTTCTCTGAATTAGCGGATAAAGTTGCCTCGCTAACGCCTTCGCAATACAAGGTGCTTTGTTACATGCGAGACGGCTTGCTGAACAAGCAAATTGGCTTTAATTTAGATATCGCAGAGGCCACGGTTAAAGCGCATGTTACTGCTATCTTTAAAAAGTTGGGCATAAACAACCGCACACAAGCGGTACTTATTGCTTCACAACTTGAGTTGGAGCCGCCGGTTCAGTAGCGTCGAACTTAAGCACGGCTTCTGAGGTAGCAAATTCCGGTAAGAACTTTTCCAATGCCAAGCGGCTTTGTTCACTGAGCAAAGGATTGTCAATTTCAATAACCGTTCGCCCTTCGGTAAGTGCCATACCTTCTCTAAAGTTATCATGAGCTAACAGTAGCTCCTGAAACTTACCCGTTTCGAAGAGCCTTAACAGACCCTCAGCTATCCGCCCGGCTAATGCCTGATTGTCGCTTCCTACAAAGAAAAAGATGGGGCTTGGATACGATATTATAAGGTGTTCATCAATAGTTAGGCCGCGAGAAAGGGTTTTGTCTGAAAGCTCCTCTTTGATTTCCATTACGCTTCTTGGAAACATATCGGCGAAGCCTTCCGAAACAATGCGAAATGACGCTCGGTAGGTCGTTTCCAACACTGGGATATCGTTTGCGCGAAATATCTTCGTATCGGGCCAGTCGTAGCCCAAAACCGCGCGGTATGCTCGTAACGCGTTTAATGACTTTACTTCTTTAAGTCGCGTATCGCCTTCTCTGACCAGCAGTGCACGCTTACCTAAAAGACCCGCCATAATGGGAATGCGAATGGGCAGGAACTGACGTTCACGCTCTGTTGAGGTAACGCTCCACGTCACGTCTAGCATGTGGTGTTCAAGGCTGCGTAGTTGACGTTCTTGCGCCGTTTCTTGGTCGCTGACAATCAGTTCAAAAGAGCCGTATTGAGGTTCAGTAACGCGCAGCGATTCTGTGAGAAGACGTTTAGCGTAGGCGTATACGGCATCTCGCCCAGGATGAATGTTTGGCAGGCGGAGAACGGTGTGAGGTAAGTCAGTACTTACCTCGTTTGTGTTTATCTGCTGAGCATGAGCACTCAATGGTGTAACTACACTCAACAGCAAAGCGGCAACAATTCGGGCTTTTTTCGTAACGTCCATATTGTATTTTTCATGCACTAAACGCATGCCTTACTGCAAGTTGCCCAAGGGATCCAGCTAACATTTCCCTTATGGCTAACTTGTAATGTTAATCTTTCCCCGTCAGCAAAAAGTCGTGTTCGGGGTCTACAATAAATTGACCACTCATCGCTTCTCTTCCGAGCAGCATCAAATAGGTCATTTCAGAGCGGTCCGTTAGGGTTAACTGAATATCCCACTGGTACCCGTCCATTATTATAGGCGTAATTATAACATAGCGCTTCTCAAGTGTAGCCGTTGAGCTTTTTACGCGTTTTTGTCCTTCTACACGTGCTTCTCTGCGAACCACGCGTTCGACGTTGTGAATGTCCGGATGAATATCAAATTTAATCCATAATTCACCGTCTTGATCAAACTCTTCAATGTTGTCCACATGAAGTGAAGACGTTGCCGCCCCTGTATCAACGCGTACGTTCAAATCAGAGATGGCGAGTTTGGGTAAATCGCACAGCTCTACCGCACCAACAATTTTTTTATTGTTCATCAGTTTTTCTACCAATTTTATAAAACAGGCCCCTGTTCTGGTGGCAATAAATTGTCTTGTAATAATTCTACGTGTTCTGCAACAGTATCAGGCTCTGAAAAGTATGCAATGTGGTAAACCGCTTCACCTTCTTGGGTAAGCGGAATATTTTGTTTACCAATTACAACACCTTCTGCAGGGCTTTCAAGGCTGTCTAAATAATTGCCAAACGGATCAGCAATAATGGCCAGTTTGTCACCTTTCTCAACATGGTCACCTAGCTGTGCTAAATGCGTCACAAAGCCACTTTCTGGCGCTCGAACCCATCCACTTTGGCGCGCTATAAAACGCTCGATACTGTGGCCCTTGCTGCGGCTTTTATTCAGCATGCCCAAATGACGCATGGTATTAATAATGCCTCTTACGCCGGCACGAATAGAAAACTCGTCATAACGTAACGCTTGGCCTGCTTCGTAAAGCAGAATTTTAACGCCACTTTCACTGGCCGATTCGCGCAAAGAGCCATCGCGTAACTCTGCGTTAAGAAGTACAGGTACGCCAAACGCTTTTGCCATTTCCAGTACTTCTGGGTCGTCTAAGTCAGCGCGAATCTGTGGCAAGTTACTACGGTGTATAGCGCCGGTGTGAAGGTCAATGCCGACATCGCACTTACTTACCACTTCTTTGAAAAACAAGTTGGCTAATCTACCGGCAAGCGAACCTTTTTTACTCCCTGGAAAACTGCGGTTCAAATCGCGTCTATCGGGTAAATAACGAGACTGGTTTAGTACGCCGTACACATTAACCATAGGCACCGCGATAAGGGTTCCTCTTAGGCGTTCAATCGCTTTTGAGCGGATAAGTCTGCCTACTATTTCGATGCCATTTAATTCGTCACCGTGAATGGCTGCGCTGACGAACATAATGGGACCTGGTCGCTTTCCTCGTTTAACGTAAACCGGAATGCTCATATTGGTGGCCGTGTACAACGGCGGCATTTCTAACTCAATCTTTTTTGTTTCGCCAGGAGCAATGTTTTCACCCCCAATTCTTAAAACATCATTTACCACTAACGTTTTCCTATATTTACGTTATTGCATAGCAAAGGTTAAAGGGCGCTAGCCCTTTCCACGGGTTTTTGTTTTGTGCGGCTCTGCGCTTTTTTCAATGAACTCGATGATCATACTGGCCACATCTTTATTGGTCGCCTTCTCAATGCCTTCAAGGCCCGGCGAAGAGTTTACTTCCATAACGACTGGACCGTTGTTCGAACGAAGAATATCCACGCCACAACAATTTAGTCCCATCGTTTTAGCCGCATCTACCGCTGTTTTGCGTTCCGCTGGACTTAGGCGAACTAAACTTGCCTGACCGCCACGGTGAAGGTTAGAGCGGAATTCCCCAGGTGCTGCTTGGCGCTTCATCGCTGCTACAACTTTTCCACCTACCACAAAGCAACGAATATCTGCACCGCCCGCTTCTTTAATGAACTCTTGCACTAAAATACTGGCGTTAAGACCCATAAAGGCTTCAATGATCGACTCTGCCGCTTTTTGCGTGTCGGCCAATACCACGCCAATACCTTGCGTGCCTTCAAGTAACTTAATAACCACTGGGGCGCCGCCAACCGTCTTAATAACATCATCGATTTTATCAGGGTGGTGTGCGAAGCCTGTTCTCGGCATACCTATGCCTTTACGTGATAAAAGCTGCAATGAACGCAATTTATCTCGAGAGCGGCTGATAGCAACCGACTCGTTAAGGCTGTATGTGCCCATCATTTCAAATTGGCGAACGACTGATGTGCCATAAAAGCTAACCGATGCGCCAATTCGAGGGATCACTGCATCGTAATAGGGTAGTCGCTTACCGTTATAGCGAACTGACGGTCGCGCACTGGTGATATCCATGTAGCAGTGCATGGTATCGATAACGTCAACCTGATGCCCGCGAGCCTGCCCAGCTTCGACTAAGCGTGAAGTAGAGTAAAGACGAGGATTTCTAGAAAGAATTGCAATGCGCATTATAAAAAAGCCTGTAGTTTGTGTTTTATTTTGTCGTTTTATCGACCAATCTATTACCACGTTAGAACGTGATGATACCAATCCGTATAGATAATTGCCCATTCAGAAGGCGCTGGCAAGTTTCCTAGCGAAGCGTGGGAATGCAGGAATGGCTGTTCCCTTTCAAATTCCCAGAATGAAGCTAGGAAGCTTGCCAGACCTTCCCGAAGGGCGAGTTTAAAATGTCCGTGCTCTTTGTTGTGTCACCTTGATGTAGAACCACTATACCTGCGGTAACACGCCGCGATTACGAACATTTTAACTCTCGCTGAGTGGGTAATTATCTATGCGGACTGGTATTAATTAGACAAGTCATTTTTGCGCGCATACTAATGTAAGTGTTCGGGGGTGTCTTACG
The DNA here is from genome assembly GCF_022348315.1 of Alteromonas sp. MmMcT2-5. Taxonomy (NCBI): domain Bacteria; kingdom Pseudomonadati; phylum Pseudomonadota; class Gammaproteobacteria; order Alteromonadales; family Alteromonadaceae; genus Alteromonas; species Alteromonas sp. MmMcT2-5. The sequence goes on from NZ_JAKRFB010000015.1 coordinate 17,132, forward strand.
AATAATTCTTGTTGTGTCGATTGCTTTTAATGCATGAACTTGACTGTTTTTCACGTTAGCATTAGAGCGCGTCGGCCTTTTTAACGTAAAATCAGAATTTAAGGTCAGTCTGCTTAACGAAAAAATGTAAGGATTTGGGTTAATGAATGAGTGGTGGCATGGGTTTTTGGCGTGGTTAACTCAGTACCAGTCAAATGTCGTGTGGAGTGGTTTGGTTTTACTAATTTATTTGGCGATGTCTCGTAAGTTGCTGCCAAAATTAGAAACCAACATCGTAAAGTCAAAGCTAAAATCAAATAGTGCTATTAAAGGGCTTTTTGCTGCACGGGTTATTGTTGCTACAGTATCGTTAGCCTTGTTGTTGCTAGCATGGGGGATCGATTTTTCTGGGCTCTTAGTGCTTTCCACTTCTATCATCACGGTAACCGGTGTTGCGCTTTTTGCTAGTTGGTCACTCATCAGTAACATCACTGCGTACTTTATTTTGCTCACAAACGTAGCCTATCGCAGAGGTAATTATGTGCGCATTCTCGACGGCGATAACTTCATTGAAGGTGTGATTGCCGATGTAGGGCCGTTTAGCACGCGCTTGCTTACCGCTGAGCGTGAAACCCTCATGTATCCTAATAACCTAATTTTAACCCGTCCTGTTTTGCTCAACCCTAAAGAGAAGTGGGGAGCAATGGGAAAAGTGGTGGCAAAGTCGAGCGTAGAAACGCCGGTGGTTAAAATTGAAGAAAGTAAACCACACGACGAATTACTCTAGACGTCTTTCCTTATACATATAGCGAAAAACATGCAGCGAGCTACTAGCTACACGTTTTTCGCCTCCCTGATGTAGCGCGTCATACTTTGAAGTAGTGCGCGCAGTTTCGCTGGTTTTAGCGGTTTAGCTAAGAAGTTTACGCCTTGGGCTTTACACTGTGTAACTAAGCTTTCATCTGGTGTCGCCGTTATAAGCGCTGCTGGCACCACAATATTAAGTCGATGTCTTATCTCTTCAATCAAAGCTAGCCCATTTTTGTCGCTGTCATGACTGAGCTGATAATCCATAAGTAAGATTTGAGGCTGAATAGTCTCACAGACTTTCAACGCGTCATCCCAGTTGTTCGCAAGCACTACATTGATTCCCCATTTCTGTAATAGGGTCTGCATGGCATCTAAGTTCTCTCTTTGATCGTCCACGCAAAGCACGTCCATGCCTGTAAATGTTGTACTGCGGGGCTTTGCTGTAACGTTGGATACCTGTTTTGGCTCAGCCTTATCCAAGCTAAACGCAAAGCAGCTGCCTTTGCCTATTTTCGAGGTAACACTAATATCGCTGTTCAACTGCAGACTTAAACGTCGAACAACCCCCAAGCCAAGACCAATACCGTGTTCCTTGCTTTCGTTCGCGCGGAAAAAGTCACCAAAAATACTGTCTTTTTTATCGGTAGATATGCCAATACCTGTGTCGATAACTTTGAAATAAACGGTGTCTTTTACAGGCTTGATAATGAACAAAACGCGGCCATTTTCCGTGTATTTCACCGCATTTGAAAGCAAGTTTTGCGTTATTCGGTATAAGTACGTTTTGTCAGCTTTTACCCAGCACGGGCGTATAATCGCTTTAAAACCAAGTCCTTTTTCCCGCGCGCGCATCGCCATTTCGTCCACAAGTGGTGACAGCAGGGTCCTTACATCAATAGGCTCAATATCGGGTTTCATTTCACCTTGATCTAAGCGTGCAATATCCAGCAAAGTGCCAATGAGTGTTTCGCTAGACGTCACGCTATGGCTAAGCTTTTGAATAATGGCTAGCGCTGACTCAGTCAGTTCTTGTTCTTCAAGGGCGCTCACGTAGAGCTTGGCCGCATTTAGCGGCTGCAAAACATCATGGCTTGCGAGCGCCAAGAAGCGGGTTTTACTGGCATTGGCATCTTCTGCAGCCTTTCGTGCCCTTATCAGTTCTTTCTCGGCATCAGAGCGCCGTTCTATTTCAAGTCGAAGCTCGGCGTTTATGGAGTGTACTTCTTCAGTGCGCTTCTTAATACGAGCCTCAAGGTCAATGTTTGATTCTTCAAGCGCTTGCTGTATTTCCACGTGTCCGGTGATGTCGTTGAAGCTTGTTACGAAGCCTCCGCCAGGTAAAGGATTACCTACCATCTCAATAACCCGTCCATCCATTCGTTGTCGCGTGAAGCGATGGGGCATACCAGAGCGCAAATGAGCCAGCCTTTTTTCTACTTCACCGTCTACGTTATCTGTGCCGAACTCACCTTGTGAAGCGTTATACCGAATAAGCTTTTCTATGGGCGTACCTACTGCCAACAAGTTATCTGGGTAAGGGTAGAGGTTGGCATAGCGTTTATTCCACGCTACTAAATTTAAGTGTTTGTCGACTACGCTAATGCCTTGGTCCATGTTTTCAAGTGACGTGAGTAGTGCAGTCATATTAAATTGCATGGCTTGCGTTGTGTCATCGAAGAAGTTGATAACCTCGGTAAAGTCCATCTTCTTACCACGCAATGCGCTGTCTAGCAGTACTTTGGCACTCGATGCGCCAATAACGCCACCCAAGGCGCGTTCGCAAAATGATAAAAATGACTCATTTGGCGTATCGTCGTGCTTTAATTGGCAATTATTGAGTTGCTGATATTGTTCCAACAATTGTTCACAACGACCGGATCCCATAAAGGTCGACAATAGCGTTATAAGATCGGAGACGGTCACGTTAGTTGCCTGCGCTTTAACGGTATTGTTAGTGGAAATGGCAGGAGACACAAAGGCTTCAGCTTGCATTCTGTCGATAAGACGCTGCGGTGCAAAGTGTGAAAAGAGTATGTAAACAAAGCTGTTTGCCGCTAAGCTAATCATAGCGCCTTGGCTAATGAGTTCGTTTTGTTCCATTTGTGAAACTTGCTCGCTCACAATGGGAAGCACAAGCCACAATACCCAAATCACTAATCCCACCATTAGCCCTGCGTAAACCCCGTGCGCATGCGCGCGTTTCCAGTAAAGTCCGCCAACAATGGCTGGCATAAGCTGGATAACTAACGAGAACGCAATAAGCCCAATTGAATGAAGCGAGCGGCTGCTGGTCATTTGCTGGTGGTACAAAAACGCCATAAGCAAGATAAACGCGATGACGATACGGCGAATAAGCCTGATTTTGCTCGACACGTCCTGTTTGTCATCGGTATTACCTGTAAATGCAAGAATGCGCGGCAGAATCACATCGTTGGTGAGCATAGTACTCAGTGTGAGTGTTGCCACAATGATCATAGCTGTTGCGGCAGAGAGCCCGCCTACGAAGACAATCACTTGAAGAAGAACTGACTCTGAAAATACAGCCAGTGACAGTACGTAAGAGTCGGGCTCGATATTAGCGCCAGCAAAAATGGCTTTGCCTGCAATGGCGATAATAGGAATTACCGCTGAAATAATGGTCAGGTAGAGAGGGAATAACCACCTTGCCGTGCGCAGATGACCTAGGCTTAGGTTATCAATTATGGCAACGTGAAACTGCCTAGGCAAACAAACAATGGCCGCTGCCGCCATGATAGTTTGAGCGATGAAAGTAAACGAACCAAACTGCGCCAAGGCTATTTCATTGGTGAAACTTTCGAAGAATGGACCAGACTGGGTGCGCTTCCACGCACTATAACCAACGATGGCAACCAGCACTAACGCCAGCAATTTAATGGTCGATTCGAAGGCGATAGCCAGCATCAAACCCCGTCGGTACTCGGTGACGTCCGTTTGCCGGGTACCGAAATATATTGCGAATGCCGCGATGAAGCCAGTGGCGGCAATAATAATGCCGTTGCTGTTAGGCTGCTGAGTAAGGAGTTGGAAAGTAGCACCCACTGCTTTTAATTGAAGCGCGATATAAGGAATAGTGGCAAGGAGCGCGATAAGCGTAACTACCAAAGCTACGGTTTGGCGCTTTCCATAGCGCGACGCGATGAAGTCGGAAATGGTAGTGATGTGTTGCTTCTTACTGACGAGGGTTAACTTGTAAATAAACTTATAACCCAAGACGTAAACGAGAATAGGTCCAAGCATGATTGGCAGGTAAATCCAGGTGTCTCTACTTGCTTGGCCTACCATGCCGAAAAAAGTCCACGCGGTACAATAAATAGCAAGGGCCAGCGAATATATAGCGGGATGTGACGTTAGTGCTCTAGCGGTGGGCGAGTTCTTTTCACCCCAACTCGCCAGTGAAAACAGCAAGAAGAGGTACAGTACTGCAAGTGTTACCCAACCAAAAACCATAACGTTCCTTTTAACTTAGTTTTAACAATGCTGTCGCTATTATAATCATTTCGACCATGGTCTACCTACGACCATGGTCTCATTTTGAATTTTTAAAGGCAGGTCTAGAGTAATACGCGAGCTCCTAAATGCTTGACTTTGCTGCCTGTGATTGTCTTTCCTCAATCACGTAACACGCAGCAATAACGTTAACAAAGCCGGGCGTTAGGAATATGTAAAATCATAACAATCAATTAACCTGACATGAGGGTGAAACAATGGCATTTAGAAACGAAGAGGACAAAAAAGCGTATTGGAGGGAGAATCTCGCTCTTCTCGCCAAGCTTTTAGTCGTTTGGTTTATCGTATCATTCGGTGCCGGCATTATTTTTGTCGATATCTTAAATGAAATCCAATTTTTTGGCTTTAAATTAGGCTTCTGGTTTGCGCAGCAGGGCGCAATTTACGTATTTGTTGCATTAATCTTTGTCTACATGGCGAAGATGAACGCCATGGACAAACGCTACGGCGTAGATGAGGAGTAAATCATGGACGTTCAAACTTTAACGTTTATTATCGTTGGCGCATCGTTTGCGCTTTATATCGCCATCGCTATTTGGGCTCGCGCAGGCTCAACTAACGATTTTTACGTTGCAGGTGGCGGCGTACCTCCCGTTATGAATGGGATGGCAACGGCAGCAGATTGGATGTCGGCAGCCTCGTTCATTTCAATGGCGGGTCTTATCTCATTTATGGGGTATGACGGTGCAGTATATCTAATGGGGTGGACAGGTGGTTATGTTCTACTTGCGCTTTGTTTAGCTCCCTATTTACGTAAATTTGGCAAATTCACGGTACCTGACTTCATTGGGGATCGTTACTACTCACAAACCGCGCGTACGGTTGCTGTATTTTGTGCAATCTTCGTTTGCTTTACATACGTTGCAGGTCAAATGCGTGGCGTAGGTGTGGTATTCAGCCGCTTCTTAGAGGTTGATATTGTGTCTGGCGTGGTTATCGGTATGGTTATCGTGTTCTTCTACACCGTACTTGGCGGTATGAAAGGCATTACTTACACGCAAGTTGCACAGTATTGTGTAATGATTTTCGCCTACATTGTACCTGCGGTATTTATCTCTATGATGGTAACAGGACATATCCTGCCGCAAACCGGCTTTGGTGCAACCTTAGCAGACGGTTCGGGGGTGCATATGCTGCAGAAACTCGATAATTTATCTGTCGAGTTAGGCTTTAACGAATACACCTCAGGAACAAAAAGTACCATTGATGTATTCTTTATCACCTTTGCGTTAATGGTAGGTACAGCGGGTCTTCCACACGTAATCGTTCGCTTCTTCACTGTGCCTAAAGTTCACGATGCGCGTAAATCTGCAGGCTATGCACTAGCGTTTATCGCAATTCTATATACCACAGCACCGTCACTAGCAGCGTTTGCCCGTGTGAATATGATCGAAACCATTAATGGACCTGAAATGACGGGAACAAGCTATGAAGAAGCGCCGTCGTGGATTAAAAACTGGGAACAAACTGGCCTTATCTCATATGAAGATAAGAACGGTGATGGCAAGATGTTCTATTCGGGTGACGAGCGCAACGAAATGAAAGTCGACCGCGATATCATGGTATTGGCTAACCCTGAAATTGCGAACTTACCTGCGTGGGTTATTGCACTCGTTGCAGCGGGTGGTGTGGCAGCAGCATTGTCAACGTCCGCAGGCTTGCTGCTGGTTATTTCAACCTCTGTGTCCCATGATTTACTGAAACGAAACTTTATGCCAAACATAACCGATAAAGCCGAGCTCATGTATGCGCGACTTGCTGCTGGGGTGGCCATTGTTATAGCAGGTTACTTCGGTATCAATCCGCCAGGCTTTGTTGCACAGGTGGTGGCATTTGCCTTCGGCTTAGCGGCGTCGAGTTTCTTCCCGGCAATTATTATGGGTATCTTCAGCAAGCGCATGAACGATAAAGGTGCTATTGCTGGTATGATTTCAGGTATTGCCTTCACTGCGGCTTACATTATTTACTTCAAATTTGTAAACCCAGCGGCCAATACGCCTGACAACTGGTGGTTTGGTATTTCTCCTGAAGGTATTGGTACCTTAGGTATGATGGTGAACTTCATTGTGGCTTTCCTTGTGTTCAAAGCAACAGATGAAGCGCCAGAAGAAATCCAAGAACTGGTTGAAAGCATTCGTTATCCTAAAGGAGCGGGTGAAGCATCAGCGCACTAAACTAATGTTGCCTTAAGATAGGCTTTAGCAAAATAAAACCAATCTACTGGCGAAAGTGAGTAGGTTGGTTTTTTCTTTTTGTGAACTGGACATTCCCTATGACTGCGATGGCTAAACAAGTTGAAGACTTTCTCAACACTTCAGCACCTTTTGACATGCTGGATAAAGAGCAAAAGCTTGAGCTAGTAAAACATACTGAATTGATTTACCTAACAGCGGATAATGTGGGCGACCTGCAAAAGGGTAAATCGTCGCTTTTTCTTATTCAAAATGGACAGTTTTCCGTCCAAGATTCAGATGCCCCTTTACGCCATTTAAGTGAGGGCGACTATTTCGGCTACACCAATATAATGGAAAAACGTAATTTTTCATTAAGCATCAGTGTAGACAGTCCAGGTCTGGTTTACTGTTTTGAAGCATCTGCTGTTACCCCGTTATTTGAACTGCCAGCAATTCGAAATTTTTTTGATGGGCTGCGCAATAATGCCCTTCAAAACCATGCTATTTCCGATAGCAACTCCATGTGGCTTTATAAAGGGCTTGAGGATGTTATTAATAAGTCTCCCGTGTCGGTGGACGTAGAAACCTCAATTACAGCTGCGGCGCAGCTTATGACAACTCAAAAGGTATCGTCATTACTGGTTACACGAGAAGATAAGCTTATTGGCATTATCACCGACCGAGACTTACGTTCAAGAGTGGTTGCCGCCTCTCTCGATATTCATCTTCCAGTCAGCCATATAATGACGCCTAATCCTGCGCAGATTATGGGAAATAGAACGCTATTTGATGCCTTGGCGCTTATGACCGAAAGGAACATCCATCACCTACCCGTTATCGACCAGCAAACCCTTGTGCCATTGGGTATGGTGACAGCCAGCGATATTATTCGTCATCAGCGTGGTAACGTTCTTTTTATAATTGGAGAGCTAAGCAAAGCGGAGAACCTTTACGAATTAACACGGCTATCCTGGCAGTTACCGCATTATTTCTCTGCTCATGCGAAAAAAGCGGGGGACTATGACATTGCTGGCAAAATTTTGTCTCAAGCTACCGATATTATGACAAGAAAGCTTATTGGCTTTTTCCAACAGGCTAACGGTAAAGCACCCATGATGTTTGCGTGGCTTGTTTATGGCTCACAGGCAAGAGAAGATCAGACGATGGGTTCGGATCAAGACAATGGACTGCTTCTTGCTGAGCGGCCAAGCGAAGCGCAAGCAGAATATTTCGCAAAAATGGCTGATTATGTGTGCAACGGTTTGGCCAAATGCGGCATTAAACTGTGCGATGGTAATATTATGGCGAGCAATCCTAAGCTTAGACTCTCGCTTGAAGAAGCCATTGAAGAAGCTAAGCGATGGGTAAAAGCACCAACTAAAGATGCGATTATGCACTTTAATATTTTTCTTGATGTTCGCTGCGCAGCCGGGGATATAAGTTTATTTAAGCAGTTGCAGCGTCAAAGAGCCCCCTTGATGAAGCAAAATATGTTCTTAGCAGCGCTTACGAGAAATAGTAACGAAATATCGGTTCCGCTTTCCATGTTTCAAAAGTTCATTTATGAAAAAGGCCGTAAAGAGAAGGACGTTATCGACCTTAAAACCCGAGCCGTGGCCTTAATTAACAATATCGCCCGCATATACGCGCTAGCTGATGGCGTGACGTTGCCTAATACACTTGCCCGGTTAGACGCGCTATCGGAAAATTCACAGCTCTCAAAAAGAGATGCGACTAACCTACGTGATATTTGGCTGTTCTTAAATCGTTTGCGTTGGCGTCATCAGTTGGAAAATAAAGTAACGGACAATCGTGTGTCGGTTTCAAGTTTATCATCGATAGAAAAGCATCAGCTAAAAGCCGCATTCAAGGCTATAGAACGAACCAATCAAGCAATGGTTATGAAGTTCTCTGGCGGCGTAAGTTAACCCCATGATAACGCGAATAATCGAAGCCTGTGCATCGGTACTGTTTGGGAAGCGTCAATTCAGAAAGTCATTACGTGATAAAACGTTGGGCGACACCCCTTTGGCGTCTGTTGATTTAGAACTCACATCGTTAGACCCTGTGACAACTCAAATTACATCGATTGGTTATGTAAGTGGTTCAGCTGGAAAAATTACGCTTTCCTCCAGTGGCTATCACGTTATTAATACGTCAGCGGACTTAGGACAAAGCCCTGTAATACACGGATTGACCTTAGATATTTTGCAACAAGGCGAAGGCTTAGCAGACGCCATCAATTCATTGCTACCACTACTGAAGACACATGTTCTAATTTTTCACAATGCGCGATTAGATTTGATGGCGCTTGATAGTGCCTTCAAACGGTGTGGATTACCGCAGTTGGAAGTGCTCTATATTGATACGCTTCAGCTCGCACTTTATCAGTTAAACAAACAACATCAGGTGCTACCGAGTAATAGTGCAACGCTAACGGTTTGTAGGCAACGGTTAGACTTACCCGCGTTTCCTGAACACAACGCACTAGATGACGCGCTAGCGACAATGCAGTTGTTTTACGCCCAGCTAAATGAATTGGGAATTACTTTGGAGAATTCACTCGAGTCTTTGGCTCATACGAATGCTGTTGGCCGTTTTAGGCTGGGAGTACTGCACTAGCGTCGAAGACAAGGCAATTCTAGCTATAGCACTTAGGCCTTAAGTTTTGTGGGATGACTCGGTGCTTTTATTTTGCCAGCGCTTACTGCTGTCGGCGCCACGAGTTGATTTCGCCCAGAGGTTTTGGCCACATACAGATTTTTGTCTGCTTCTAACATGACGTAGTCGATAGTTTTATTGTCATCAGCATGCTTGACGGCTAAGCCAGCACTTAGCGTAACGCGTTCATACTCAGATGCTGCATGAGGAATATTCAGGTCATAAACCGTTCGCAATAAGCGCTCAGTGACAGCCTTCGCGCCGTCTACATCGGTATTAGGCAGAATAACCAAAAACTCTTCACCGCCAATTCTCACTAATTTGTCCATGGGTCGAAGTAGGGCGTCGTTGATCGTTTTACTGACCTTCCACAAACAGCCATCGCCATCTATATGACCATACATATCATTGAACAGTTTAAAGTGATCAACATCAAAAATGACCAAGGAGAGAGGAGTAACGTTACGCAACCCATCTCTCACTAAACGGGGTAAATAGTCGTCTAAATAGTGGCGATTGTAGGCACCTGTTAACTTATCTACATAGATAAGCTTTTCGAGCAAATCGTTTCTAAGCTTGTGATTGATATGTGATTTTACACGGTTGCGTAGGGTACAAGCGTTTACCGGCTTCACCACAAAGTCAACGCAGCCAGATTCCCAACATCTCGACTCCTCTTCATCACTTGACGAAGAGGTCACGAAAATAATAGGAATGTGAGCACACAACGGCTTTTTTCTTAACAATGCGGTGGTCTGATGCCCGTCTATTTCGGGCATTGAAACATCCATGAGGATTAGGTCAGGCGTATGGTACTTGCAATATTCAATTGCTTCTTTACCTGAGCCCACAGAGGCGCAGGCGACTGTGTCTTCAAGTAAAGTTTCCAGAACAAGTCTGCTGCTGGCTTGGTCGTCGACAATCAGTACTTTGCAATCTGCTAAAGTTCGGTCGCCAACTTGTTCAATATACACAAGTACTCCTAAACACAAAGGTGAGTGTTCAGGTTCAAGAGTACGCCTAATTTTAGAAAATGTGGATTAACCAAAAGTTTAATATTTAACCATTTGGTTCAATTTCACTCTTATCTTCTTACTTTATATCGTTTCTAGGAAAACAAATTAAACACTGCAAGACCAAATACGCCGAAGGTACACAGCGTGCCTATCATATAAAAATAGCTTCTTGGGCTTGGATTTTTTTCTGTAGCGATTGCGTAATACAGTCCCATATGAATGATGCGACTTAGCGCGTAAATCCAAACAAGTGCTGCAAGTATGCTGGTTGATGCGCCAAGAAAAATGCAAAGAAGAGCTGGGAGCGTAAACTGATGAATATTTTCGAGCGAATTGTGAAATGTTCTGTGGCTTCTGAATACGAAACTATCATGACTCAATTCCTCGCTGACTTTCCCTGGAATATAGCGAGACTGTTTTCTGTGAGCGATAGCGGCAACGATGTTTTGCACGAAAACGGTAAAGCTTATAAGCAAAAGGCCCGCAATACTATATGTGTAGACTGTGAACACGTGAACTCCTTTCTTTATTCCTTGAATGGATTCAGACGACTGGTTAGATGACAACGAAGGCCTGTTTAAACATGCGTATGTTAAACATGCCCGTGACCAACTAACCGTTTAATGTTTCTACGCCGAGACTTGTTGAAGAGATCGAAGCACATGCATAAATCGATGAACGAAAGCACCAAGTTTTAGTGCTTTCGTTTTCAGCGCTTTTCTTTGCAAGAGGGATTACAGCGCTGCCTTAACATCGTTTGGAAGCAACACGGTATCGATCACGTGAATAACACCGTTACTCGTCATGATGTCGGCTTTGATCACATTTGCGTCGTTTATCATAACCTTATTCATATCAGTTGAGACCATTACCTTGCTTCCTTCGACGGTAGTGGCATCAGATAGCCCAGCTACATCTTTTGCTGTGACTTTACCCGTTACTACGTGATAAGTGAGAATTTTAACAAGGGTTTGTTTATTCTCAGGTTTCAATAGCATTTCGATGGTGCCTGCCGGCAGTGCAGCAAAAGCTTCATCGGTGGGAGCGAATACAGTGAATGGCCCATCTCCCTTTAGTGTAGTGACCAAGTCTGCAGACTTAACTGCGGTGACAAGTGTTGAGAACATGTCGTTGCTTGCTGCGGTGTCGACAATATCTTTATGTCCATCCTTTGCATGATGGCCAGCAACCGCTGAGGCACTCAATACAACTAAAAAGAACGCACTAATTAACTTTTTCATACTCTTTCCTTTTTCCTATTACATTACGTTAAGTGAAATTCAACATCCTACGTTTCGCCAACTACTGACCTACGCCACTGAAAGCTACTGAATTGAGAATTGTTACGGCACTTCAGGGAAATTTGATGATTAACTTTGTGTAATGCCAAGTCGCAATGTATGAGCACCTAATGAAGCGAGTAAAATTATGCGTTGAACGAGCTTTAAAGTGAGTTGTAAATAAAATGTAAATTCATGGCGCACTGCTATACTTAATCTATCGAGTAAATAAGAAAGGTGCCTATTATGAATGCTCGACTCGCTGTTCCTTTGTTATGCATAGTGCTTGCCGCTTGCCAATCTACTGATAATCAGCATGTAAAAGCTGCGCCCACTTTGTTAAATGACAGTCTCTTTCCTTCCTATACGTTATTTCCCGTAGAGTCTTCAGATGAAATTTTTTACTTAGACGAAGACGCACAGTTTTTTGCCGAAAGGGCAGTTTACGAAAAAAGTATCCTGCAAAAGAATGTAAAAGGGTTAGTAAAAGCAATTTTCGATCATTCTGATCATGGGATGCTTTATCGTAACAGCGCAAATACAACGGCAAATACAACATTTAATAACCGAGCCGCGAACTGTCTGTCTCTTTCTATTATGACGTACGCTTTGGCAGAACACGTTGGACTCAATGCAACATTTTACGAGGTGGAAATTCCGGAATACTGGACACGACGAGAAGGGTATAGCTTACTGAATGGGCACATTAACCTTCGACTCTCATTGCCAAATGAAAGTCCTGTTGCAGCTGTGGGAGGAACGTGGGCAGACGTTGATTTTGATCCACAAATGCTGCGAAATTACTTCCCAAGAAATGCCGTTTCCAAAAACAAAGTAATAGCAATGTATTACAACAACAAAGGAGCGGATGCCTTAGTGGCGAACAGCTACACTCGGGCTTATAGCTATTTTCGTGCAGCAGCAAAAGTCGCTCCCGAACTTCAGCAGAGCTGGGTGAACTTAGGTGTGCTTTATAGAATGGTGGATGAATATGAGCAGGCTGAAATGACATACAAACACGCACTATCGCTAAATGAAGAAAACTTAACCGCATGGGAAAATTTATCCATTCTTTACACTTATCAAGATAGAGATGACGAGGCTTTAAAAATAACCCAAATGGTAGAAGCTAAGCGGAAGCATAATCCATATTACCACTACATATTAGGAGAACAGGCACTTGAGGCAGGTGATATTGCATTGGCAATAGTTCATTACGAAAGAGGACTAAGACTTGATAACGCGCGCCATGAGATTCTATTTGGGATGGCAAAGGCCTATCACGAGTTAGGTGATGTAAGTGAAGCTCAACGTTATCTAGAGCGAGCGGTCAGGTATTCGCCCAATGAGCAAGAAAAGCAACGCTATTCGTCAAAACTGGCAACGTTAGCAAGCAGTTAAAAAAAAGCCGCAGACTAGCTGCGGCAAAAGAATAACACTACAAAAGGAACTTAATTTATATAACGCCCAGCTCACGAAGGCGCTCTTGCAGGTATGACCCTGCGGTATGACGTTCTGAAAGAACAACATCTGGTCTAGGGTGTAAGAACAGCGGCAATGAAATACGAGATTTCGTCATGTCAGCACCATCTGGGTTTACAACCCTATGCGTAGTTGATGGGAAGTATCCGCCAGACGCTTCTTGAAGCATGTCGCCAATATTCACAATCAAGTTCCCGAAATCACACGGAACTTCAATCCAACTACCGTCTTTAGCTTGTACTTGCAATCCAGGCTCGTTGGCTGCAGGCAAGATAGTAATCAAATTAATATCTTCGTGAGCAGCTGCGCGAATTGCGTCTACTTCTTCATCACCTTTTAGTGGTGGGTAGTGCAGTATACGTAGCAAGGTTTGATCAGAATCTTTGATCATGTCACCCAGCGGTTGACTGTACTTATCGCTCACCTCTGAAGGAGAATGTTTTTCTATCCAACCCAATAGCTCTTTCGCTAGTGTGTTTGCTTCCCCATAGTACTGGGAAATCTGCGGGTGTAGCGCTTCTGGACACTGACCCCACGGATAGAAGTGGTAATACTCTTTAATGTCTTTTTTCGTAAAGCCTTTGGCTACCTCAGATACGCTCTGAGGGAAAAATCCGTCTTGTTTACCCTTGTTGTACAGGTAATCGTTCTTCTCTTCACTGTCGAAGAAGCCCTGCCAATTGTCGTAAATACCTTGAACTAATGACTGTTGGATAGGGTGATTTTTTAAAACACCGAACCCTGTCTCGCGAAGTGACTTCACGAATTCTTCTTGTGCGTTTTCCGCTTGGTAATCAACAGCAACTAATTGCATAACTTTATCCCGTATATTTTGACTGCGGCATTATAAAGGTAGACGGGCTACAGAAAAAAGTCGCAGAAATTGACATAAATCAACCTCGCGAGGAATTTGCGCGTAATTTACAGAAACCTGACCAGTTAGTCTAGTAAAATCTTGACCAACTGGTCCAAATTAATGAAATTTAACCAAGAGAGAGGTAAAAGCCCGCTAGCGCGGCACTCATTAAGTTAGATAACGTTGCAGCAATAACAGCTTTTAACCCCAGTCTCGCAATTTCTTTTCTGCGTGTTGGTGCCATGGCACCAATTCCACCCATCAAAATAGCGATAGAAGAGAAGTTTGCAAAACCACAAAGTGCAAAGGTGATAATGGCCTGAGATGCTTCAGATAGCTGTGATTGGTTCTCTAGGAAGTTTAGGTAGGCAACAAATTCGTTAACTACCATTTTCTGACCAATAAAGCTGCCTGCAAGTTGCGCTTCCTCCCATGGTACGCCGATTGCCCATGCAAGAGGTTGAAGCACATAACCCAGGATCCCTTCAAACGTCACGTTTTCATAGCCAAATAATCCTGCTGTCCAGCCAATAAGGCCGTTAAACATGGCAATAAGTGCTATGAAAGCGAGTAGCATTGCACCTACGTTTAACGCAAGTTGCATGCCTGATGCAGCGCCACTGGCGGCTGCATCAAATACATTGGCGTAGCCGGTATCTTCCGCATCTACGTCATGTAAATCTTCATTTGGCTTACTGGTTTCTGGCAACATGATTTTTGCCATAAGTAAGCCACCTGGCGCAGCCATAAAGCTAGCTGCTAGCAAATACTTAAGATCTACCCCCATGCCAGCGTAGCCCGCCATTACTGAACCAGCAATGGACGCTAAACCACCCACCATAATGGCAAATAGCTCAGAGCTCGTCATGTGTGGAATAAAAGGGCGAACCACAAGAGGCGCTTCTGTTTGGCCCACAAAAATGTTGGCAGCAGAAGACATGGATTCAGGTCGGCTAGTTCCCAGCGCTTTCTGTAAAAAGCCACCGATAACCTTGATGATCAAACCCATTACTTTGAGGTGATAAAGAACTGCAATAAGCGCAGAGAAAAACACGATAACTGGAAGCACGTTAAAGGCAAAAATAAACGCGATCGACTTGTCGCCAATAGGACCGAACAAGAAATTAATGCCTTCTTGGCTATAAGCAATGATGTTGGCGACAAAACGCGTCGCGCTCAACAATACTTCTTTACCAGGTTCAGAATACAGGACAAACGCGCCAACGGATGCTTGAATAGCAAATGCGCCACCAACGGTGCGCCAATTTATATTGCGTTTCGCCGATGATAACGCGAAGGCAATACCCAGAAGGACTGCAATGCCCAGTAAACTCACCATAGTAATGTTCCCTTAAAGAAGCGCTTGCTGAATGTGTGATTTGATCACATCTAATGCAATTTGGTTTTTGCCACCTTGCGTCACTACTACGTCGGCAGTGAAGCGGCTAGGTTCGATAAATTGATGATACATAGGCTTAACAGTTTCTTCGTACTGTTTTGCCACAGATTCAATACTACGACCGCGTTCTTTTAGGTCGCGCATCATTCTGCGCATCAAACAAATATCAAGAGGAGTATCAATGAAGATCTTCACGTCGTACAAAGGAAGTAGATCAGTACGAGCAAGTAGCATGATACCTTCAAGAATAATGACTGGCGCAGGATTTAGACGCTCAGTTTCAGGCAAACGCGTATGCGTTTTATAGCAGTAATGTGGATAGTCAATAGGCTGACCATCGCGCAATGCTTGCAAGTGCGCTTTCAAAAGCTCATGTTCAAAGGCATTCGGGTGATCATAGTTGTTCTTCTCACGTTGCTCCATGGGAAGATGATCTTGCGCACGGTAGTAGTGATCTTCGCGCAGCACTTGAACAGGGCGGCCTTGAGCACTGAAGCCGTTAAACAAATTTTTTGTAAAAAGAGACTTCCCAGAGCCAGAAGCTCCAGAAATGGCAATAATAAGTGGCGATTGCATAGTACTATAAAGCTGATTTTGTTGGTGCAAAGATACGCGTTTAGGCCTCGCGAATCAATGTTATATTCACAAGTTCTCGGTTTTTGGATCGGTCTTTGCTAGAACTTTATCGTATTTTCAAGGTATTGCAGGGCGTTTAGTCAGCATGCAAAAAATACCAAAAAGTTCTCCAAGTGGTCAGTTTTTAACTGAACAAGTCAAAATATCGCTAGTTACCAATTATCTCTATATCGTCATCCTTAATACTCGGTAATGCATACGAATGCTGCTTCGAGCGAGAGCCCTCACCTTGCGCTCTGGGCGGGTAGTAGGTTTCTTTTTCTTCAGTGAATCCGGCAAACACTTCATCAAGGGCTGCACGGATCTCGCTCAAGGTTTTGTCTAAATTCGCGTTGAAGTCTGGCCTTTTGCGTTTAGTATGCCCAAGTTCAATCAGTCTACCAAAGCTCTTGTTAGCAAGAATCATAAGTTCATGTGGTACATCTTTATGCGGAGGAAGCGGCTGATTGGGGTACTCAATACAAAACTTAACTAAAGCAGTATAGAAACATAATGGCTTATTCTGTAGTGCAACTACCTTGTCATCAACACCGTTTGAAAGTGTTTTATCTTTGAGATTAATAATGAGCTTCGGTGTTGGCGGCAGCAATTCTTCTTCAACAGCCGACACTTTCTTACGCTTTTTCGTTGCAATAGAAAATACTGGAAGTAGTAAAAGTGAGCAGAGCAATGCTATAAAACTAAATCCTACTCCACTCCATGACGACTTACTGCGCATTTCAAGTACAATACGTTGCTCTGCATTTATCAGTAAGGTAGATGTCACGTTAGGGTATTGTGTGAAATCTTGAGATTGAACGCTGATTTCCTGAATATGGCTCACTAAAATAGGATAGCCTTCTTTGGTTAGTTCGCTATTTAATCTATCTAAATAGCTATAGATAGCATGCTGATTGACCGGCGTATTAAGCGTTACATTGCCCACATCTAGAAATGCGCTGTCTAGGCTTATACGACGTTCGACTTTATCTTGCGCTTCATGAATATCAGCCTTAAATGAAAAGTACTGGCCAATCAGCGCGATAGTCTGTAAGCACAGAAATAGCAGTGCCCAGTTTAACGTTATGCATGCAGGCGATTTGAACTTAGGTTTGATCATTTGTTACACCCCGCTTCAAGTGTAATATTTTTGTAATATGGTCGCGGGCGAGCCATTGCTATTTCATGTACAACAGACTGCATAGCACAGAACAAATCGGTGTTTTGTGTCTGCATTTTCAGGTACCACTGCATTCCACCTATGCTTTCTTGTAACGGTGTTGCGTAATTTCTTGAAAAGCGATCACTGTCATCTTCAGCCCAATAAGACGAAATAATGTCAACATCACCTGCTAACAGTGCTCTGCGAAGCTCTTGATGGGAACTGTAATATACAATTGATACGTTTGTGTCGCTTAACCCTAAATTTTGTAGGATAGTTTTGGGTACAATGTGGCCTGAGCGACTACTTGGGTAATCTAATAAACCAATTTTTTTACCGAGCAAGTATTCTTTACTTAATTGCGGGCGTTCGCGTAACGCAATGAAAAAGGCGCTGTAATTAGGGTGCGATGCCACTTTAGACAGCCCATATATTTGGTCAGCGCCAAACGCGTCGACCACGTTCTTTTTCACTAATGCAAGGTCAACAACGCCGTGGTTGATGTAGCGAAACGTGTCATAGTCGCTTTGACCGATGATAATTTTTACTTCGCCGAATTGCTTCTTTATTGTGCTGTCAGCGCACAATCTATCTCTTGCCATTTCAGCAATGCGACCGTCGGTAACATACACTGAAAAAATGTCGCTATTCGCACTTAATTTAGTTTTGCAGTATAAAAATTGACCAGTTTGTGGGGTGATGTCACTATAAACATTGTTTTTTTGTAAATAGCTAAAAGTACCGCACGCGATAGCGACGATGACAAATAATATCCACTTTCCGGAGGCAACAATTCTAAAATTCGCCAAAAAAACGACCAAATGAATTAACGATTTATGTGGGGATTTCATCAGTTAAGGTTATTTATTGCAATAGGTAAATTTATTTTAAATCGTTAAGCTATTGAAATATAGTTTATTTTTATAGGTAAATCTGATTTTTATTAAACGCTGTTTATTAGTCGCACATCTGCCAAGAATAGCACTGTCCAATTGCTGCAGATAGACAACAACAATAACAAGTAAGTTAACTTGACTACATGGTCAAGTAATTTTTTACAAAGTCACTAGCGTCGGGCAATTGGTGTTAAACAAAAATGTAAAACTGTAATAAATTTGACATGAATCTCGATAACAATTCTTCGTGGTACTAGAATAGTAAGTGGTCTTGATAGGGACAACGCCCTGCGCAAGTCCATAAAAAAGAATTTTAAACAAAAAGGGAAACACACACATGAACTCTCCAGCTAAATTCAGCCGTATTGCGGCTGCTGTTGCGCTGTCCATCGGGTTGTCTACCGCTGTAATGGCGCAAGAAACGTCTTCATCAATTAAAGGTAGCCTAGTTGGTCCAGCAGGAGCTCCAGCAGCAGGAACTACAGTTATTATTACCCACGTCCCCACTGGCGCCAGAAAAACCGTTCAAGTTAACAACGCAGGGCAATTTAGCTCTCAAGGTCTACGCGTAGGTGGTCCTTATACTGTTGAATTTGATTCAGATAAGTTTGATGATAAAGTCATAAGTGATGTTTATTTGCAACTAGGTGAGCCTTTAGTTCTTAATTTAGCGCTAACTGACGAAGCTGACGTTGAAAGAATTCAAGTTACAGCTTCTCAAATGGGGTACGACGTATTCGGTCAAAAAAGTCCTGCGTCAACATTCAATCTTGAAGATTTAGAGTCTGCTCCTTCTGCAAACCGTGACCTAAAAGATATCGTTCGTGTAGATCCTCGTATTAGTATTTCTGAAAGCGACGGCGAAGAGGCGATCATCTGTGGTGGTGGTAACCCACGTTTTAGTGCACTAACTGTTGATGGTGTTCGTATGAACGACAGTTTCGGTTTGAACCAAAATGGTTATCCGACTGTTAGAATGCCATTCTCTTTCGATGCAATTGACCAAGTAACCGTTGAGCTTGCACCATTTGACGTGCAATACGGTGGTTTTACGGCGTGTAACATCAACGCAGTTACAAAATCGGGTACAAATGAAGTTCACGGTAGTGCTTTCTATGATTACACTAGTGATTCATTAATGGGTGATAAAGTAGAAGATACAGACGTTGATACAGGCGACTTTACTGAAAAGCGCTACGGTGTAAACGTTGGTCTTCCACTAATCAAAGATGAACTTTTCTTCTTTGGTGCTTATGAAAAACTTGAAGGCGCTCAAATCTTCTCTTACGGCCCTCTAGGTAACCAAGTATCACAACAAGATATCGATCGCATTCGTGAAATTGCGTCACGTGTTTACGATTACGATATCGGCGGTACGCCTGGCTCAATGCCTGTGGAAGACGAGAAAGTACTTGTTAAGCTTGATTGGAACATCAACGACGCTCACCGTGCATCATTAGTTTATAACTATAACGATGGCTTTAGAATCGACCAATCTGATGACTACTCGACAGCTCTTTCTTTAGATAGCCATTTCTACGAAGTAGGTGCAAAGCTTAATTCAACAGTTGCTTCATTGTACTCAGACTGGACCGACGACTTCTCTACCGAAGTTCGCTTAGGTCGAATCAAGCTTACCAACCGTCAAAACTCACTAGATGCTGACAGTGGTTTTGGTGAAATTCGCATCGATAGAGTAAACGGTGCAGACGTCTTTTTCGGTCCAGATGACTCTCGTCAATCTAACGAAATGGATTGGAATAGCACAACTGCCAAGTTCGCTGGTACGTACTACCTAGATAACCATACAATTACATTCGGTTATGAGTATGAAGAGCTAGAAGCATTTAACTTGTTCATGCAACATACTATTGGTGAATACCGTTTCGAAACTATTGATGATTTTGAAGCTGGTTTGGCTGACGACATCTACTACAACAACTCTGCTGGCACAAATAATCCTCAGGACGCAGCGCAACGATTCTCTTATGAAACGAACACGCTTTATGTTCAAGACGAGTGGATCCTTGATGACCTAACTTTGTTGTTCGGTCTTCGTTATGACAAATACAGCAGTGATGACAAGCCTAAGCGCAATGAAGTATTTGCTCAACGCTATGGTTATGACAACACTTCAACATTCGATGGAATTGATTTATTGCAGCCTCGCTTTGGCTTCAACTATACATTGAATGACAATATGGAAGTACGTGGTGGTGTAGGCCTATACTCTGGTGGTAACCCTAACGTTTGGCTATCAAACTCTTTCTCTAACGACGGTATTACAAATATTGATACTTATCGCAGTGATTTTGAGTTGTTCGATGAGAACGGTAACACGGTTCCGCTGGTTAATGGTGGTCGCCTAATTTACTCACCACTTCAAGAGATGTTTGATGAAGTTGCTGATGCAGATCCATCTTTGGGTAATGAGCCTTCAACGAATGCCGTAGACCCTGATTTTGAGATTCCTAGCGAATGGAAGTTCAATCTTGGTTTCACTTGGGTAACAGACAGCGATTATGTATTCCAAGCAGATATTCTTCACAACAAGAAGCAAGATAGTGCACAAATCATAAATGTTGGTTGGGACACAGAAAACGTTACTTTTGCAGCTGACGGTCGACCTATCTACGACTATATTCAAGTTGGAACTAATGACGATGGTGACGCTGTTTTCCGTAACTTCCGTAAGAGTGACTTAGTACTTACCAATGCTCGTGAAGATGGCAAGTCGACCACTATCTCTTTTGCTGTTCAAAAAGAATATGACTTTGGTTTAGATGCTTCATTCGGTTATGCATACAACCGCTCTGAAGACGTTACACCAATGGCAAGTTCAGTAGCGTTCTCGAACTTTACTAACTTTGCTTCATCAGACCCGTTAAACCCTGGTATCGCAACTTCGAACTACGAAGTGCCACATCGCTTTACGTTTAACTTGCGTTATTCGACTGAAATTGTTGACGGTTACAAAACAAGCTTCTCGCTATTCGGATCTCGCCAGCAAGGTCGTCCATTCTCGTACACCTTTGACGGTATCACGATCGGCGACGCGCAGTTTAGAACAAACAATGCACTTCTTTACATCCCAGAAGTTGATGATCCAAACGTGACGTATGCAGAAGGCTTCGACTTAGGTGCATTCAACTCATTCATCGATGAAGGTGGTTTTGCTCGCGGCGAAATCCTTGAGCGTAACTCTGAAAATGCTGAATGGTATTCTCGAGTTGACTTCCGTATTGACCAGCAACTTCCTGGTTTCATGAAAGGTCATCGCGCAAGTGCATACTTCATCCTTAAGAACGTTGGTAACTTCTTAAATGATGATTGGGGCGTTCGTAAAATTGGTCCATTCGTTTCAGCTCCTGTACTTGATGCATCGCTAAATAGCGATGGTACATATACGTACAACGAGTTCTTTGAAGGTAACACTAATCAAAATGGATTCTTTAATGAGCAATCATTATGGCAAATCCGAGTTGGTGTTAAGTACAGCTTCTAATCCAATGGTGTGAACCTATTGTAGTGTTAGGTGCCACTCTCCTTAACAGGAAGTGGCACTTTTTTATGCCCGTCATTAATCTCATAACCATGCAATCTAACGATCCTCCACTTTTTTAATGATCTGAATACGTACATTAGTCGAACTGATTGACGACAAATTTTTAAATGCTCGAAAGGAGGGCTTATGTCAAAACATATGCTAATGGTAATGACATCTCACGAAATTATGGGTGATACTGGCAAAAAGACAGGCATGTGGTTGGAAGAGTTTGCTGCGCCGTACTACGCATTTAAAGACCAAGGATATACGATAACGTTGGCGTCACCCATGGGAGGGCAAGTACCTATCGACCCTAATAGTCTGGTTGACGATGCAATGACCGATGACGCTATGCGATATACGAAAGATGATCTGGCACGTAACGCTATAGCGTCGACGATTCCGCTCGAAGACGTGCGTGCTGATGAGTTTGACGCGGTGTTCTATCCGGGGGGACACGGCCCGTTGTGGGACCTTTCTGACAATGTGCACTCGATAAAACTAATCGAAGACTTTATCGCAGCTAATAAACCCGTTGGGGCAGTATGCCACGCGTCAATTGCACTTAAAGACGTTAAAACGCCTGACGGTAAATATTTGGTCGAAGGGAAGTCGGTTACCGGTTTCTCGAACAGCGAGGAAGCAGCGGTGGAGCTTACTGACGTAGTGCCTTATCTGGTTGAAGATGAACTGGTTAAAAAAGGCGGTAAGTATGAGAGCGCCGACAATTTTGCTGTAAAAGTGTGTACCGACGGGTTACTGGTGACGGGACAGAATCCGCCGTCATCACGACCAGCAGCCGATGCGCTGATTAAGCTATTGAGTTAGCGTCAGCGAACAGCAGAATATATAGTGCCCTCAATGAGAGGGCACCGTTTTAAAAGTGTGGCTACCTAAACGTTCTCAAACAGGTCTTCAACACGTTGTCTTAGTTCTTCAATTCTAGACACATCCGCTGGCGCGATGAAAATAGTGTCGTCACCTGCAATGGTGCCCAAAACCCCGTCTTTCTTACTTAATGAGTCAAGCAAGCGCGCAATAAGCTGTGCAGCACCAGGGCTGGTTCTAATGATTACCATTACGTTGTTGTGAACGATATCCAGTACCAGCTGTTTAAGAGGGCTTTTAGCCGTAGGCATACCTAGCTCTGGAGGCAAGCAATACACCATGTCACCTCGGGCATTTCGCGTGCGTACCGCCCCGAATTTGCTTAGCATTCTAGAGATTTTAGATTGGCTGATGTTGTCGAAGCCTTGTGCTTTTAATGCATCAACAATTTCGCCCTGTGAACCGTAACTTTCTGCTTTAAGAATTTCTTTAAAAGCTTTGATGAGTAGCTCTTGTTTTGCGTTTGCCATTAGCGCTCTTTTCTTTTTTGAGGGTTATCGTTAGGAATTATATTTAGTATGCGTATATTGTGCCGTACAGGTAGACTTTGCGCAATTTCTTTGCATAATCATTCATGATAATGAATATCGAGATAAAATCGCCATAAATAACGTTAATAAGACGATCCGGTGATTGAGTTTTCCCCCGCGTTGCATTAGTGTGACGTTCCGTTTAAATACGTGAAGTAATCCCATAGGAGAAATGGTATGAAAGTAGCCGTGTTAGGTGCTGCCGGTGGTATTGGTCAGGCGCTGTCTTTGTTGTTGAAAACACAATTGCCAGCAGGTTCAGATTTAGCGCTTTACGACGTAGCGCCAGTTGTTC
This sequence comes from Alteromonas sp. MmMcT2-5, assembly GCF_022348315.1. Taxonomy (NCBI): domain Bacteria; kingdom Pseudomonadati; phylum Pseudomonadota; class Gammaproteobacteria; order Alteromonadales; family Alteromonadaceae; genus Alteromonas; species Alteromonas sp. MmMcT2-5. The sequence goes on from NZ_JAKRFB010000015.1 coordinate 40,250, forward strand.
CTGGTGTTGCCGTTGATTTGAGCCACATCCCCACTGCGGTAAAAGTAACCGGTCACGGTAAAGATGACCTAGCTGATGCACTAACTGGAGCAGACGTTGTTCTAATTCCAGCGGGTATGCCTCGTAAGCCAGGTATGGATCGTTCTGATCTATTCAACATCAACGCCGGCATTGTTAAAAACCTAATTGAAGGTGTAGCTGATAACTGCCCGAACGCGTGTGTTGGTATCATCACTAACCCAGTTAACACTACTGTTGCTATTGCAGCTGAAACGCTTAAAGCAAAAGGCGTTTATGACAAGAACAAGCTTTTTGGTGTAACGACACTAGACGTTATCCGTGCTGAAACGTTTGTTGCTGAACTTAAAGGTGTAGACGTATCTTCTGTGCACGTACCGGTAATCGGTGGTCACTCTGGTACAACTATCCTTCCTCTACTTTCACAAGTTGAAGGCGTAGAGTTCACAGACGAAGAAGTTGCTAGCCTAACTACTCGTATCCAAAACGCGGGTACTGAAGTTGTTGAAGCTAAAGCGGGCGGTGGCTCTGCAACCCTATCAATGGGTCAAGCAGCGGCACGCTTCTGTCTATCACTAGTTGCAGCAATGCAAGGTGAGAACGTTGTTGAGTACACTTATGTACAAACTGACGACAGCGACGACGCAGCATTCTTTGCACACCCAGTTCGCCTAGGCGCAAACGGTGTTGAAGAAATCTTGCCATACGGCGAGCTAAGCGCATTCGAAGAAAAAGCGAAAAACGACATGCTTGAAGGCCTACGTGGCGACATCAAGCTAGGCGTTGACTTCGTAAACGGCTAATAGCGCTATTGGCGGGGAAGCCTGAAAAGGCAATCAAAACGTAGGCCCGCCGTGAATACGTCCATGTAGGCTTCGCCACCGCATCCCTGCGGTGGAGAGCCTACATTTCAATCGCCTTTCCAGTCTTTGCACCAAGATGAAATTTTATTAGCTCTCATTTCTCTAAAAATAAGTGTTTCTGTTACCACCTTACGTATCCGGCCTTTTTTTGTTGCATCTTTGCAGGCTGCGTCGCGACATCCTTGTGGTACAGGAGCTTATAAGCTCTTCGCATTATTTAATGACAGTCGGTGGCAAGTAAATAGTGAATTCATTGATGGGTTCTATCAGGACGCTGTAAGGCGAATGTTGTTCTGACTCCTTAACAATGTCGAGATCAGATAAAAGCTTGAAACTCGCAGATACAAGTTTAGCGGGTTTAACAGCTAGTTCTTTATGCCAGACGCGATAAGTCCCCAGTTTGTTATCACTTCGATAATAAAAGCCTGCGAGAGGGTGGGTTAAATAAACTAAAGCAGATTCTACGTCGGGAAAGCCCGGGAAACTAAGCTTGTCACTTTCACCTTGCACTAACTCTACCGACGCAGGGGCCCAATCAGAAATGGTATTCATTCGATACTTGTTATAGAGACCACTCTCTTTGTCTCGCTCACAATCAAAACTAACCCTTCCCGAATGCCACGGCAGGTTCCAAACGTATCGGGGAACGGCTAGCGTCCAAGAATCTAGCGTAGTACCAAGAAACCAGACACAACGCTCACCCGTTTCTTTATCGATGATGTAAATGCGATAATTGGTTTGTCCCATCGTAAATTTAGGGAAAGGGAACACGGCGGAAGTGAAATCAACGTCGATAAAAGGTACTACGGATATGAGCCCAAGCTCTTGACCATTTATTTCAATAGTGTCGAGTTGAAACCTCTCGGGGAAAATTCCTTCAAATCGCTTAGCTGGCACTGCGTAAGTAATAATTGCAAAATGCTGTAGGCTACATAAAACGTCAATTCCACTCGGTTTGGGTCTTTCGATCAAATAGTCTTCTAGCTTCCTTGATTTAATAGATACGAGTCGAAAGAAGAGGAGTAACGCTTGCTTTCGTCTAAAAGCACAAATCTGTTTGGCTAATGGCTGCTTAATTCAATGCACAACGACAAATTTTGTTACTAATCAGGTCCGTATTTTGTTAAGTCGTTTACGTCTTAGTTATTTACCACCCCCATTCTGACTGTTTTTTATTTGAATTCAACAAGGATGTGTTATGAGTCTTTTAAAACGAATTACTTTACTTTCTATCGCTCTTTTAATCGTGTGTTCTAACGCCAGACTGTTGCGGCTACAAGCAATACCGAACCATTAGCAGACACTGCATTCGCTCAACTGCCAAAAGCATTAACCCTTAAAGGCGATGTACTTCCCTTTACCGATTGCAAAGCATGGTTAGCTAATACGCATAGTAATAATAAAAAAGCCCGCTACGTGATACGAAGCGGGCCTCTTTTGTTTATAGGGTTAGCTTACTTAACCCGTATTACGCATACCAATTGCAATACCCGCGATGGTAACCATCATGGCACGCTCTAGGCTGGTGTTTTGTGCATCGTCACCGGCTTTACGGATACGATCCAGAAGCTCAATTTGCAGGTAATGAAGGGGCTGAAGATATCCTGCACGGATCTCCATAGACTCTTTACCCTGCGGGTCGTTTTTCATGATGTCGCCGTCACCGGTTATAGCCAACAGCGACGAGATGCTTTCTTTAAGCTCGCTACGCAATGCTTCTCCAAAGTGTTTAAGCTCTTTGGGTACCAAGCGCTCATCATAAGCTTCACTGATACGCGGATCGGCTTTATGGAACACCATGTCCAGCATTGAAAGACGTGAACGATAGAACGGCCATTCGCTGAACATCTCGTTAACCACTTTTTCATTTTCCGGTGTCTTCACGCTATCGATAGCGCGCATAACGCCTAACCAGCTTGGCAGTACCAAACGGGTTTGTGCCCAGGCAAATATCCATGGAATCGCACGTAGGCTCTCAATACCACCTTGTGGCTTACGCTTCGCTGGACGACTACCTAGTGGGAGTTTGCCTAACTCTTGCTCTGGCGTTGCAACACGGAAGTAAGGTACGAACTCTTTATCGTGACGCACGGTTGCACGGTAGTTGTCACGACCTTGGGCTGCCATTGCAGTTATAAGCTCTCGCCATTCTTCTTTTGGTGCCGGAGGCGGGAATAACATGGCTTCAATTATGGCGCTGGCGTAAATACCTAGGCTGCGTTTAGCCAGCTTAGGCATACCGAATTTATAGCGAATAGTTTCGCCTTGCTCAGTTACACGGAAGCCGCCGTCTAGCGAGCCAGGAGGCTGAGAGTAAATGGCAGCATGTGCTGGCAAGCCACCACGACCAATTGTACCGCCACGGCCGTGGAATAGCGTCAGGCTTACGTCAAACTCATCAGCAATAGCAACCAAGGCTTCTTGTGATTGATATTGGGCCCAGCCCGCAGCAAGTGCACCTGCATCTTTGGCTGAATCTGAGTAACCAATCATAACGAATTGACGCCCTTTAACGTAACCGCGATACCAGTCGATAGACAGAAGTTTACGCATTACGTCAGGCGAGTTGTTCAAATCGTCTAGCGTTTCGAACAATGGCGCCACTGGCATTGGCCAATCTACACCACTTTCTTGAAGTAGCAGCTGAACGGCCATAACGTCCGATGGCTCACTGGCCATAGAGATAATATAGATACCAAAACCGTGTTTGCTGTGCTTCGCAATTACCTTACAGGTATCAAGCACTTCTTTCACGTCATCAGACGCATCCCATTGAGCAGGGAATAGCGGGCGTTTTGAGCCAAGCTCGCGCAATAAGAACGCTTGCTTGTCGGCTTCGCTCCACTGAGCATAATCACCAAGACCTAGGTAGCGTGTTAGTTCGCTGAAAACGTCTGCATGACGCTCAGAGTCCTGACGCACGTCAAGGCGCAGAAGGTGAATGCCAAATACACGAGCACGACGAATAGTGTCTAGCAGCAGACCGTTTGCTACAACTTGCATTCCGCAGTCTAACAGTGACTGGTAGCAAAGCATCAGTGGTTCAATTAGCTCATCATCACTTTCAACCCAGTTTGAAGTATCTGGGTTTTTACCTGCTAAGTAGTCGCTAATGCCATCGCGGGTTGCGATGAACTTGTCCACAAGTGGACGAAGAAGGGCGCGGTACGGCTCGTTGGCGTCGCCGACTTTTTCGCGTAACGCGTCGTTGCAGTCGTACATTGAAAGCTCAACTTGCAAGCGATCAAGATCAATCGCGAAAAGCTTGGCCGCACGTTTTCTAGCAAGTAATAATACTTGCTCAGTCACTTTTGACGTTACAAATGGGTTGCCGTCTCTGTCGCCGCCCATCCAAGAGCTAAACTGAACGGGAGACGCATCTAGTGGCAGTGATACTTCGTAATCTTCATTTAGGCGACCATCAAGCTCGCGCATAAAGTCTGGCACTGCTTCCCATAATGAGTTTTCAATAACAGAGAAGCCCCAGCGTGCCTCATCAACAGGTGTTGGACGTACTGAACGAATTTCTTCAGTGTGCCAAGCCTGTGCAATAAGGTCAGCAATGCGGGTTTCGATTTTCTTACGCTCAACATCATTAAGCGATTCTTGGTGGATGGCCTGCAGGCAGTTCGCCAATTCTTTATGTTTGTGAATAAGTGTACGGCGCGTAACCTCAGTTGGGTGCGCGGTCAATACAAGATCGATGTTCAGTTTTGCAACCGCATCCTGAACTTTTTCAGCTGTCAATTCTGCTTTATCTAGGTGTTTAAACAGAGCATCAATCGATGCATCGACATTCATTGCCGCGTTGTATTCCTGCTCGGCAATATTGCCTAAGTTCAAGAATTGTGCGAAAGCACGACCAACAGTAAGCAAATCGCTGTCAGACATTGTTTTGAAAGTTTCTTTCAGTTCTTCGCTACAGGTAGCGTCTCCCTGATAAGAAGCTCGGCCGCCTTTACGAATCTTTTCAATACGGTCTAGCCATTCTTGACCTAATTGATTTTTGATTGTTTCACCAAGGGTCTTACCTAGGTATCGAACGGTATCTTTCAGTTCAGCATCATAGTGTGTTTGCATGCTATCCTCCTAAATATATGGCCTTAACCATACTGTGTCCTTTGCGACTTGTCTAACCACTTTCGGTTATAATTTACAACGTTTTGATACTTTTGCACCCTAATTAACATTGCTCAAAGCAAGATATTTTGTGGTGTGATACACTCTTGCACCGGAAAATGCAGAAACATTCTCGCGTTACGCGTTTTGTTTGAAATTTGTACTGCATTTGTAATTTAATTTCAGGAGTTCTTGTGACTGATACATTCAATACAGTAGAAACCCAAGCAAGTTACGGCATTGGTTTTCAAATGGGTCAACAATTACAATCAAATCCGTTTGATGGACTAGCGATTGACGCTGTTGTAGCTGGCCTAAAAGACGCCTTCGCAGGTCAAGCGCCTCAGGTTGATAACGACACACTACGTGATGCGTTCGGCGAAATTCACAAGCGTATGCAAGCGGCTAAAGAAGAAGCTAGCAAAGCGGTTATTGAAGAAGGCACAAAGTACCTTGAAGAGAATGCGAAGCGTGACGAAGTAACCGTTACTGAATCTGGTCTTCAGTATGAAGTTATCGCTGAAGGTGATGGTGAAACGCCAGTTGCGGCTAGCACTGTACGTGTTCACTACCACGGTACACTTATTAACGGTACCACTTTTGACAGCTCTTACGAGCGCGGCCAGCCAGCTGAATTCCCAGTAGGCGGCGTTATTAAAGGTTGGACTGAAGCACTTCAACTTATGAAAGTAGGTGCTAAGTACCGTTTATACGTGCCACATGATCTTGCTTACGGTGAGCAAGGTGCGGGTGCAGCTATTGCACCATACAGCACGCTTATCTTTGACGTAGAGCTTCTAGACGTTCTAGGTTAATGTGTTGTTTACAGGTGTGCAGTTCTGTACACCTGTGTTCCATCTCTTCTTATTCATAGTTCATCGCACTTTAAATATTAGCCCGCACTTCGTTAAATTTAGCGATATGGCCTAATGTTTCTTTTTCCTATCTCTTTTCTTCTCTGTCTTTTCTCGTAAATACAAAGCAAACCTAAATTTGGCACGTTGTTTCATTGGTGTCGCCTTGCGTTTGCGATATGCTAGGTTTCATCTGCTCCGAGTTGTTATCAGTGGCTTCGGCATTACAATAGCCCCACGCTCAAATAAGGAAAATTATTATGGTTATCAAGCCTAAAGTGAGAGGCTTCATTTGTACAAACGCGCACCCTGTTGGCTGTGCAACGGCGGTTGACGAGCAAATTGCTTATGTAGAAGCAAAAGGCGACTTAGGCGAAGGCCCTAAAAATGTTTTGGTTATTGGTTGCTCAACGGGATACGGCTTAGCATCACGCATTACTTCTGCGTTTGGCTATGGCGCTAAAACGCTGGGTGTGTGCTTTGAAAAAGCACCAACAGAACGCAAAACAGGTACTGCGGGTTGGTACAACACCGCTGCATTCCATGAAAAAGCCAAAGCAAAGGGCTTGTATGCAGAGACCATTAATGGCGATGCTTTTTCTGATGAAATCAAAAATGAAACCATCGAAAAGATTAAGGCTGAAATGGGCAAGGTTGATTTGGTCATTTATAGCCTTGCATCCCCGCGTAGAACCGACCCAGAAACAGGTGTAACGTATAAATCTACGCTTAAGCCTGTAGGGCAGGCGTACACCACAAAAACTTATGATACTGATAAAGACAAAGTACATGAGGTATCGCTAGAGCCAGCCAACGACGAAGAGATCCTTAACACCATTAAAGTTATGGGTGGGGAAGACTGGGAGCGTTGGATGGACTTTTTACGTGAAGCCGATGTGCTTGCTGAAGGCTGTAAAACCACCGCATATACCTATATCGGTAAAGAACTAACATGGCCTATTTATGGTCAAGCGACGATTGGTAAAGCGAAGGAAGACCTGGATCGCGCTGCCGCAGCCATTATTGGTAAAAACAGTGATTTGCTTGTGCAAGCCAATGTGAGCTCGTTGAAAGCACTGGTAACGCAAGCAAGCTCGGCTATTCCTGTAATGCCTCTGTATATTTCACTTATTTACAAAGTGATGAAAGAGGAAGGGACGCATGAAGGGTGTATTGAACAGATTTATGGCTTGTTTACACAGTGCCTATACGGCAATACACCAACGTTAGATGAAGCAAATCGCTATCGCATGGATGGCAAAGAAACTAACGACGCAACACAGGCAAAAATTAAGGCGCTATGGGATCAAGTGACACAAGAGAACTTTCATGACTTAAGTGACTACAAAGGTTACAACCATGAGTTCTTAAAACTGTTCGGTTTTGACATTTCAAGTGTTGATTACGACAGTGAAGTTGACCCAATGGTTAATTGGTAAAACCTAAACTTACCATTAATTAACCTAATGCTTATATGCGCAAAAGCCGTCTGATTTGACGGCTTTTTTGTACCTGATTACAAGTTGATACGGCATATGGATTTGCAAAATGTAAATGAATAAGACCAAAGGTTTACATTAAATTGTAGAAAAATTTGCCTTTATCTAGAAATAGCGTGGCACAAACGTATGGGTTAATGCTAAAATCCCGAAATTAAGTAGGGGTCTTTTCTGCCTCTACCGAAACAGCAGTAGCGATTGCAGCTACACAACAACAATAATAAGTGTAAATTTCTGCTGGTGGTCTATAAAGAAAGGGCGAATTAAGCGTCCGCAAAAGGAATTATGCGTTACGGCTTCATAACAGGCTGACCGTAGCAATTGCAGCAAGTTCCATCAATCAACAACGAAAAGGTGTTCTACACCTGTTAATAGTGCGCTTTTGCATGCTGACAGGCAGGTTTTCTGCGGTCATGCAAAAGGGTATTTCTATTAGAGTAGTGCGATTACATATGATAAAAATCAAGAAAGGTCTCGACCTCCCAATTGAGGGAGCGCCAAAGCAGGAGATTGCTGATGCATCTGCTGCAACGCGCGTTGCCATTCTGGGAGAAGAATATGTGGGTATGCGCCCTACCATGCACGTCCAAGTTGGCGATGTAGTGAAGAAAGGTCAGGTGCTTTTTGAAGACAAAAAGAACCCTGGCGTTAAATTCACTGCCCCAGCAGCGGGTGAAGTGGTAGAGGTTAACCGTGGTGCAAAACGTGTTCTTCAGTCTGTAGTTATCAAAGTGAACGGCAGCGATGCTGTAACTTTTGATAAAATTGCAGCTGACCAGATCGCGAGCGCTTCACGCGAGCAGCTTCAGTCAATCCTTGTAGAGTCAGGCATGTGGACAGCGTTCCGTACACGTCCATTTAGCAAATCTCCTAAGCTAGACTCTGTTCCAAGTTCAATTTTTGTTACAGCAATGGATACTAATCCACTAGCAGCAGATCCTGCTGTGATTATTGCTGAGCGCCAAGACGATTTCGTAAATGGTCTTAAAGCGTTAACGCAATTGAGCGGCGGCAAGACTTACGTTTGTAAAGCGGCAGGTGCTTCTGTTGCTACTGGCGATGCGGCAGTTGATGTTGAAGAATTTGGCGGTCCTCACCCTGCGGGCCTACCGGGTACTCACATCCACTTCCTTGATTCTGCTGGCATGAACAAAACGGTTTGGCACATCAACTACCAAGACGTAATGGCAATTGGTGCATTGTTGACCTCTGGTGAGCTAGATAACCGTCGTGTTATTTCACTTGCAGGTCCTGCAGCAACTAACCCACGCCTAGTGCGCACCGTAATGGGCGCAGACTTGACCGAGCTTACTGCTAGCGAGCAAGTAGACGGTGAAGTACGTGTTATCTCTGGTTCTGTACTTAGCGGTACGACAGCGATGGGCGTTCACGGCTTCCTTGGTCGTTTCCACACCCAAGTTTCACTACTAAAAGAAGGTCGCGAGAAGAAATTGTTCGGTTGGATCCTACCTGGTTCAAACCAACACTCAGTGACTCGTGCTTACTTAGGTCACCTAAGTGGCAGCAAGAAATTTGATATGACAACAACTACCAATGGTTCTGAACGTTCTATGGTTCCAATTGGTAATTACGAACGCGTTATGCCCCTAGATATCATTCCTACGCTTCTGCTTAGGGACCTGATTTCTGGTGATACTGACGGTGCTCAGACGTTGGGTTGCTTAGAGTTGGACGAAGAAGATTTGGCATTGTGTACTTATGTATGCCCTGGCAAATACAACTACGCTCCTATCTTACGCGACTGTTTGACCACGATAGAGAAAGAGGGTTAAGTCATGGGTTTAAAAGCGTATTTAGAAAAGATCGAACCAAACTTCGAACCAGGTGGTAAGCATGAAAAGTGGTATGCGCTTTACGAAGCTGCGGCGACCATTTTCTACACCCCAGGTAAAGTAAATAAAGCTAACACGCACGTGCGTGACAGCATTGACCTTAAGCGCATCATGATCATGGTATGGATGGCAACATTCCCAGCTATGTTCTTTGGTATGTATAACATTGGTTTCCAAGCGCAAGAAGCAATTGCTGCTGGCGCAGGAACACTACCTGATACGTGGCAAGCAGGCCTATTCGCTGCCCTTGGCGGTGACTTGGCAAATGCGGGTACACTAGGTCTATTCTTCTATGGCGCATGTTTCTGGCTGCCAATCTACGCGGTAACGTTCGCGGTAGGTGGTTTCTGGGAAGTATTGTTCGCGTCTGTGCGCAAGCACGAAGTTAACGAAGGTTTCTTCGTTACATCGGTACTATTCGCACTAACACTTCCAGCTACTATTCCTCTATGGCAAGTTGCACTAGGTATTACCTTCGGAGTTGTAATTGCTAAAGAAGTATTCGGTGGTACAGGTCGTAACTTCCTTAACCCAGCATTGTCTGGTCGTGCATTCCTTTACTTTGCGTATCCTGCGCAAATTTCAGGTGACCAAGTATGGGTAGCGGCAGATGGTTATTCTGGTGCAACGTCTCTAAGCCAAGCGGCTTCAGGCAACCTTGATTACGCGAACATGGATCAGTGGATGAACAGCTTCATCGGTACTATCTCAGGTTCAGCGGGTGAGGTGTCTACCCTTGCTATTATTCTTGGTGGCTTGTTCATCATGTACATGCGTATAGCAAGCTGGCGCATTGTGGCTGGTGTAGCAATTGGTGTGGCGTTCTTCGCAACCTTGCTAAACCTAATCGGCAGCGATACGAACCCTATGTTTGCAATGCCTGCTCATTGGCACTTTGTTGTTGGTGGTCTTGCTTTTGGTATGTTCTTTATGGCGACAGACCCAGTTTCTGCGTCGTTCACAAACCAAGGTAAGTGGGCTTACGGTATCTTCATTGGTTTCATGACGGTACTAATCCGCGTCCTAAACCCAGCCTTCCCTGAAGGTGTAATGCTAGCAATTCTATTTGCTAACTTGTGGGCGCCACTGTTCGACTATTTCGTCGCACAAAGCAATATCAAGCGGAGGGTAGCACGTGTCGGCTAAGAAAGAATCTTTAGGCAAAACGGTAGGTATTGTTGTTGCCGTATGTTTAGTTTGTTCAATTGTTGTTTCTGGTGCGGCTGTTGGCCTTCGCTCTCTACAACAAACAAACGCAGCTCTAGATAAAAAGAGCAACATTCTTAATGCTGCAGGCCTTTATGAAATGGGCATGAGCAATAGCGCAATTGAAAGCACGTACAGCGAGCGAGTAGAACAGCGTTTTGTTAATCTTGACGAAGGTACTTTCGTAGAAGCGCCTAAGCCAGATTACGATATGTATAAAGCAGCCAAAGAAACTGAGTACAGCACAAAGGTAACTAACAGCAATGTTGGTTTCCAACGCCGCCCTAACGTGGCAAGTGTTTACTTAGTTCGCGACGACGCAGGTGATGTATCTCGTATCATCCTTCCTGTTCACGGCAGCGGCCTTTGGGATCTTATGTACGGTTTCTTAGCGGTAGACGCAGACGGCCAAACGGTTCGCGAGCTTATTTACTATCAGCAAAAAGAAACGCCAGGACTAGGTGGTGAAGTGCAAAACCCTGCTTGGCAGGACAAATGGGACGGCAAAGAGCTTTACGAGAATGGCGAAGTTGCTATTCGCGTAGTGAAAAATGCTAACCCTAGCAATCCTCACACTATCGATGCGCTTTCAGGTGCAACCCTAACCAGCAACGGTGTTGAAAACACTATTCGTTACTGGGTAGGCGAGCAAGGCTTCGGCCAGTTCCTGAAGAACCAAGCATGGCGTTCATAAGGGAAGTCTCATGGCAGATACTAAAGAAATGAAAAAGGCCCTCTTTGGGCCAATCCTGGACAACAACCCGATCGCCCTACAGGTATTGGGTATCTGTTCAGCACTGGCGATTACCACTAAGCTGGAAACAGCATTGGTAATGTCGCTTGCGCTTACAAGCGTTGTAGCGTTCTCAAACTTGTTTATTTCACTAATTCGTAACCAGATCCCATCTAGCGTTCGAATTATTATCCAGATGACTATCATTGCGTCGTTGGTAATCGTTGTTGACCAAATTCTGAAAGCGTATTCGTATGAAATATCGAAGCAGCTGTCGGTATTCGTTGGTCTGATTATTACTAACTGTATCGTAATGGGTCGTGCTGAAGCTTACGCCATGAAGAGCCCACCTCTGATGAGCTTCCTTGATGGTATTGGTAACGGCTTGGGTTACTCTTTCATTCTAATTGTTATTGGTACAATTAAAGAGCTATTTGGTTTCGGTACTATTTTAGGTTTCGAAATCCTTCCACTGGTTCAAAACGGTGGCTGGTATCAGGGTAACGGTTTGTTAATCCTACCATTCAGCTCATTCTTCTTAATCGGCGGTATGATTTGGTTTATCCGTACTATCCGTCCAGAGCAAGTAGAGCCTAAGGAGTAAGTCATGGAACATTATTTGTCGTTATTTGTTCGCTCAATTTTCGTTGAGAACATGGCGTTATCACTTTTCTTAGGTATGTGTACATTCCTAGCGGTATCTAAGAAAGTTAAAACTGCTATGGGTCTTGGTGTTGCAGTTATCGTGGTACTAGGTATCTCTGTACCCGTTAACCAAGTTATTTATGTAAACATTCTTGCTCCAGGCGCACTAGCATGGGCAGGTTTCCCAGAAGCTGACCTAAGCTTCCTTAACTTCCTAACGTTTATCGGTGTTATCGCGGCGTTGGTACAGATTCTAGAGATGAGCTTAGACAAGTTCTTCCCTGCGCTTTACAACGCACTAGGTATCTTCCTTCCGCTAATTACCGTTAACTGTGCAATCTTCGGTGGTGTGGCGTTTGCGGTACAGCGTGAATACAACTTCACTGAAAGCATCGTTTACGGCGTTGGTAGTGGTATGGGCTGGGCACTAGCAATTGTATTGCTAGCGGCAGTACGTGAAAAGCTGAAGTATGCTGATATGCCTGATGGTGTTCGTGGTCTTGGTTCTGTATTCATGATCGCTGGCCTAATGGCACTTGGCTTCCAGTCATTCACTGGTATTCAGCTGTAATAGAGCTCGGGAGCATATAAATGAATAACGTAGAAATATTTCTTGGCGTCGGCATGTTTATTGCCATCGTATTGGCGCTAGTATTTATCATTATGTTTGCCAAGTCTAAATTGGTACCAAGTGGTGATGTAACTATCACTATCAATGGTGACCCAGACAAGGCAATCAAAACTGCACCGGGTGGCAAACTACTTGGTGCACTAGCTGACGCAGGTTACTTCGTATCGTCTGCGTGTGGCGGCGGTGGCTCGTGTGGCCAGTGTCGTGTAGATGTACACTCAGGTGGTGGTGAGATCCTTCCAACTGAACTAGACCACATCACTAAAGGTGAAGCGCGCGAAGGCTGCCGTCTTTCATGTCAGGTTGCTATCAAGCAGGACATGGAAATTGAGCTGGAAGAGTCGGTATTTGGTGTTAAGAAGTGGGATTGTGAAGTTATCTCTAACGATAACAAAGCAACCTTTATCAAAGAACTTAAGCTTAAAATTCCTAACGGTGAAAGTGTACCTTTCCGTGCAGGTGGTTATATTCAGATTGAAGCGCCAGCGCACCACGTTAAGTACAAAGAGTTCGATATTCCTGAAGAATACCGCGGTGACTGGGAGCGTTTTGGCTTCTTCGACATCGAGTCTAAAGTAGACGAAGAGACTATTCGTGCTTACTCAATGGCGAACTACCCAGAAGAAGAAGGCATTATTATGTTGAACGTGCGTATCGCTACGCCGCCACCTAATAACTTAAGCCTACCTGCGGGTAAAATGTCATCGTACATTTGGAGCCTGAAAGAAGGTGACAAAGCGACTATCTCTGGTCCATTCGGTGAATTCTTCGCGAAAGAAACTGAAAACGAAATGGTATTCGTAGGTGGTGGTGCAGGTATGGCCCCAATGCGTTCTCACATCTTCGATCAGCTTCGTCGCCTTAAGTCTAAGCGTAAGATGAGCTTCTGGTACGGTGCACGTTCACTTCGTGAAATGTTCTATACAGAAGACTTCGACGAGCTAGCAGCAGAAAACGACAACTTTGAGTGGCATGTAGCACTTTCTGATCCTCAGCCAGAGGACAACTGGGAAGGTTACACTGGGTTTATCCACCAAGTACTTCTTGAGAACTACTTGAAAGATCACCCTGCACCAGAAGACTGTGAGTTCTACATGTGTGGACCACCTATGATGAACGCGGCCGTAATCAACATGCTTAAAGATTTAGGTGTTGAGGACGAAAACATCATGCTAGATGACTTCGGTGGCTAGGCGTTTAATTTAAGAGCTACTCGCTTAAAAGTTATTAAGCATATTAAAAGGGGCGTAAGCCCCTTTTTCGTTGAAGCAAAACGCAGAATGCACATAATAGCGATTGAATAATGTGCATATTAGCTAAGGACAACATCGTGATTCGATTTGCTATTCGAATTTTCCTCGCCTTTGTTGCGGTAGGTATTCTACTTCTCGCAAGCTGTAGCGACGAAAAAACGCCTGTAGTACACCTGCAAGGGCAGACAATGGGCACAACCTACAACGTTAAGTACCTTGTAGCGGAGACACCGGTAGAAGGCTTACAAGCTGAAATAGATGCCCGTCTTGTTGAGGTTAACAAGATGATGTCTACTTACGATCCAACGTCAGAACTATCAAGGTTCAATCAATATCGCTACACCGACAATTTTGCCGTATCACCAGATACGCTAACCGTAGTTAACGAGGCATTACGCTTGGCTAACCTTAGTGGCGGAGTACTTGATGTTACCGTTGGTCCATTGGTTAATTTATGGGGGTTTGGACCAACTAAGCGCCCTGAAAAAGTACCAAGCCAGACAGACATCGACGATATTCGCGAATATGTGGGTTATAAGAAGCTGTCAACCACGCCTACAGGCTTAAAGAAAAGTCACCCAATGCTTTATGTCGACCTGTCGACTATTGCAAAAGGCTTTGGCGTTGATGAAGTGGCGGAGATCCTTGAAAACCACAACATTGAAAACTACCTTGTAGAAATAGGTGGTGAAATGCGTGTGAAAGGTGAACGAGGCGACGGCAGTGAGTGGCTGATTGCCATTGAAAAGCCAGTTACCACTGAACGTGCTGTTCAAAAAGTTGTCTCAATAGGAGAAAACGCGGTTGCTACATCAGGTGACTATCGCAACTATTACGAAGAAGACGGCGTTCGTTATTCGCATCTAATCGACCCCACAACGGGCAAACCTATCTCACATAACCTGGTTTCGGTTACGGTAATTCATCCTTCTTCAATGACGTCTGATGGTTTGGCTACGGCGTTTAATGTAATGGGATGGGAACAAGCGATAGCGGTTGCTGAGCAAGAACAACTCGCTGTATTCCTCATTCGTCGCACAGAAGATGGATTTGAAGAGTATGCATCGCCAGAATTTGATAAACTGGTCACAGTTCATAATTAGGGGGTAGCAATGTCTACATTCATTCTTGCTTTTGGTTTCTTTCTAACAATGGTACTGGCTATGGCCGTAGGTTACCTTTTTCAGAAAAAATCAATCTCTGGAAGCTGTGGTGGCTTAGGTGCACTAGGTATTGAAAAAGCCTGTGACTGTCCAGAACCGTGTGACCGTAAAAAGTCGCGCATGGAAAAAGAAGAAGCCCGCCAGAAAAAACTAAACGAGTGGAAGCAGAACCAAATTTTGTAATGCTTAACCCATCGTTGGTTTAAGGTTTAAAAGCGCTGTTTGATACTAATCGACAGCGCTTTTTTGTTCTGTGAGTATATCTATCTAGCTCGTTAACGTTGAGTTCTATTGAAGTTGCCGAACGATATCCATTGATTGATGAAGAACCCTAATTATTCTGATACCGTATTTGAACTTTCTAAAAACGATCATATGTTTATTCACATTGCTAGAAAAACACCCCCATTTAATATCATTTCTCGGTATAGCTAACGCCGAGTTGGCATCGTTTGCAAGCTCGATAAATCTTGACTCAAGGTCATCTAAATAATTATTGCGTTGCTCCTTGCCCCAGTACTCTTCGGTATAAACACCGATCTCATATAGATCATTGGCAGCAGCTTTTGAAACGCGGAATTTAGTCACTATCTACTATCTAGCCGTTTCTTAAGAGAGTCCATTGAAAAATTAATGTCGTCTTCACTTTGTTCTCCTTCTTCAATCAAGAGCCTCAGCGCATTTAACTTTGACGATGCGTCTTGTTCTTGAAGCAGTCTCAATGCAGCGCGAATTACCTCGCTTTGATTGTTATAATTGCCTGAATTTACCATCGCTTCGATAAATTCGCTCATACTTCTACTTGGTTGAAATGTAATTGTTCTAGCCATATGACAAACCCTGTAAGTAAATTACTTACAATATAGCCGGATCGTCTCACACTCGCAATTACGCCTAAGTAAAAGTAAGCGTTATTAATGGGCTTATTTGTATTAATTCCTGTTCAACATTGCCTTGAATCATGCGTGTGAGGCATCAATCTTATCAAGAATCGACAACGACATAGTGTAATTAAACGCTATTGATAATATACTGACTTTTTATACAGTTTTGCGTAAGCACGTAAAGAACAAAGGCACGTAATGCGAAAAATTATCCACGTCGACATGGATTGTTTTTACGCCGCAGTTGAAATGCGCGACAACCCAGCCTTGCGCGATATTCCCATTGCGATAGGCGGCAGTGCCGACCGTCGAGGGGTTATTTCTACCTGTAACTATCCCGCCCGTAAATTTGGTGTGCGCTCAGCTATGGCTACAGCGTATGCTTTAAAGCTATGCCCAAACTTGACCCTCGTAAAAGGGCGCATGGATGTGTACGCTGCCGAGTCGCAAAAAATACGTAAGATATTTGCTGATTATACCGACCTCATTGAGCCTTTATCATTAGATGAAGCCTACCTAGACGTGACTAACAGTGAATTTTGCGGTGGCAGCGCCACGTTAATTGCTGAAGAAATACGTGAACGCATTAAAAATGAACTTGGGCTTACAGCTTCAGCAGGTGTTGCGCCTTGTAAGTTTGTGGCAAAAGTGGCGAGCGATGAAAATAAGCCCGATGGAATTTGCGTCATTACTCCTGATAAGCTCGATGAGTTTGTACGCGAAATGCCACTAAAGAAAATACCGGGCGTAGGCAAAGTCACCATGCAAAAGCTTCAGCGTATGGGGCTTAATACCTGCGACGATGTTCGCCAATACCCTTTTGAGCGCATTCAAAAAGAGCTGGGTAAATTTGGCAGTGTGCTGTGGGAGCGTGCTCACGGTATTGATGAGCGTGAACTATCGGTATCTCGTGAGCGAAAGTCTATCGGCGTAGAGCGCACGCTAAGTGAAGACATTCACACCTTCGAGCAATGCATAGATTTTTTGCCACATTTATTTGAAAAGCTTCAAGAGCGAATGGAAAATCACAAGAAGCGTACGGGTAAGCCGGTACGTATTCGCACGCAGGGCGTTAAGCTTAAGTTTAACGACTTCCAACTAACCACGGTAGAACACCGCTGTGCCACGCTTGATGAGGCGTATTTTCGCACGTTAATGCAGGAAGCCTTCGAACGAGCAACAGGGCGGGGTATTCGTCTTGTTGGCGTTCACATAGGCCTTGCTGCCGACCAATCAACACAGCAATTGGTGTTACCTTTTGAACCGATTTAGCCAATAAGCTCAGTACTTTTTAAGTACTAACATGCAGTAGCCTCTATCTAACCACTTGTTATACTTAACGCACTGATACTATGCGATAGGTCGACGCTTTTGTATTACCCGATAAAAGGCCAATCCCACAGAATTTAGTTTCTAAGACCATTTAATCTTTGGCAAATGAAAGCGATTGGCTAACCCTTACTATTTTTTTCCACTTTAATGAAGGACGTTATGGACTCGAAAGAACTTAAAACCCCAGGTCGCTACAAGCATTACAAAGGTAATTTATACGATGTATACGAAGTGGCGACGCATTCAGAAGATGAAAGTAAGCTAGTGGTTTACCGCCCATGCTACGGCGAAAAAGCGCTTTGGGTTCGTCCACTAGATATGTTTGTTGAGTCGGTTGAAAAAGACGGAGAAACACTCCCCCGTTTTGCCTATGTTGGCAAAATTCCAGATGATGAAAAAATGATCTAATTGTGAAATTAGGTCATAGTGTAAGAGGTCTTTAATAAACAGGCTTCTTACAAGGAAATAATAATGAAAACTGCACCTCGTTTTAGCGCACACATTTTGGCTGCGTTTATTGCTGCGAGCCCTTTGGTTTATTCAACGATTAATCCCGCAAATGCACAAGATAGATTTGCCGATGTCGAAGTTAAAGCGACAGCGATAAAAGGCTCAGTGCACATGCTTACAGGTGCAGGTGGAAATATCGGCGTATCTGCTGGGGAAGACGGTGTTTTGATCATCGACGATCAATTTGCGCCGCTTGCAGAAAAGATAGCGGCCCAGCTTGGTGAGCTCGGGAGTGACAAGCCAAAGTATGTGATAAACACGCATTATCACGGCGACCACACAGGCTCTAATGCGTTTTTCCACAGCCATAAAGGCGCGACCATTCTGGCACACGAAAATGTGCGTGTTCGCCTAGCTAACGATGAAAAGATAAAATCGGAAGCGCTGCCAACTATCACCTATGAAGACGGAATAAAAATTTACTTCAATGGTGAAACCCTTCACGTGATGCACTTAGCAGTAGGCCACACCGACGGCGATAGCGTAGTGTGGTTCGAGCAACCCAACGTTATGCACACCGGCGACTTGTTCTTTAATGGTCGCTTTCCCTACATCGACCAAGGTGCTGGCGGTAATGTGGAAGGCTATATGGACTCAGTAAAACAGCTGCTTGCTAAAATAGACGATGAAACCGTTATTATTCCTGGCCACGGCGACATCAGTAACAAGCAAGAATACAGCGCATTTTTAGCTATGATCTCTGAAACGTTCAGCTACGTTAAGGCACTTAAGCAAGACGGCAAAACCCTCGATGAAGTTAAAGCGATGGGCTTAGACGATAAGTGGGCCGACTGGAGCTGGAATTTCATCAATGAAGAGAAGTGGATAACTACACTCTATACTGATGCCTAAATAGTATTGGTTACACTTTAATATCGAGCGAGTGTGCAGGGGAGTTTTCTTTACGACCCTGCAATTTCGTTAGAATGACTCTATCACTGGATTTTTGAGCACTAACCTCAAAGGCAATAGGTTAGGAAGCGCAGGTTTTCGAGCACCAAGTCTAGGGGCTAAAGCTGCCAAACGTTTACTAAGCGGTTTCTCGTATTTTAAGCTCAAAGGGTAGAACTTGGCTCGCTTGTTCAACGTCTTCGCCCTCTATTAGCGATATCAATGATTCAGCTGCCATTTCTGCCATCTTACGGCGCGGGACTGATACGGTTGTTAGGGCAGGGTAAATTGAGCGCGCAAAACTCAAGTCGTTGAAACCGCAGATATCGATATCCTTACCAGGCTTGATACCTCGTCTATTACATTCCATCACCGCGCCAGCAGCAAGCTCGTCACTCACAAAAAATAGCGCATCAGTGTCCGGCCATTTATGCAGTGTTTCTGAAAGAAGCTCAGCACCAGCTTGAAATGTGGCGTCGGCTCTAGAGGAAACATATCGCTCGGCGGACAACTCAGCATTGTCCAGTGCGGTTGCCCAGCCCTGCTTTCTCAATATTGCACGCCAATCTAAATACAATGAGCAAAAAGCAATGTTGCGGCGCCCTTTGTCGATAAGATGCTGGGTCATAGACTGGGCTGCTAATTCGTTATTTACCCCGTAGTTAATATCAAAAGGCTCACTAGAAATATCCATAATTTCGGCCACAGGCGTACCTGTGGCTAGCAGCATTTTTCTCGTTTCTTCAGTGTGGCGCGTGGAAGTAAGAATGAATCCACTCACGTTTTGTTGAATGTAAGATTCGACAGTACGTTCCTCGCCAAGCTCGGTATAGGTCGAGTCGCCAATCATCAGTGCATAATTGGCTTTGTCAGCAACGGCCTTCACGCCTAACATCACATCGTTAAACACATTGTTTCCAAAAGACGGAAGCAATAACGCGATGGTTCTATTATTGTCTGAGCATAATGACTGGGCGGCGCGGTTCGGAATATAGTTTAGCTCTCGCGCTGCATTTTTGATCTTAAGGGCGAGTGATTTAGAAATGCCACTAGAATTATTAAGCGCACGAGATACGGTAGTTTTGTGAACCCCCAAATGATTGGCTACGTCTGATATTTTTGTGCGTGACTTTTTTACCTTACTCATTCTTCGATCTTTTTATGTGCTGCTAGGTCCGCTAATCCGCGCGGAAGTGAGTGTTAATGTCGTGATGTTTAATTCGATATCAAAGGGCGTATAAAGTCTTCCGCCTGCTGAGAAACACACTCGAAAGTTTGTGTAACATCAATAATGAATGCGTTGTCTTTAGAAGGCAGCTCTAAGGCTGCAAACTGGCTTTCGAGCATAGCATCACCGTTAAAAAAATGCTCCCGTTGTTTTAATCGCGCACTAAGCACAGACTGTGACGCATGAAGGTAAATAAAGTGGCAGTGAGGCGCGATATCTTTGGTTAGCACGTCACGATAGGCTGAGCGCAGCGCTGAACAGCTTATAACCACGTTCCGGCCGGCGTGAATGTGTTGCCTGGCAATCATGTTTAACGTAATTAACCACTCCCATCTGTCTGCATCCTGCAGTGGTATACCTGAAGACATTTTCTCTACGTTTGCCTCGCTATGGTAACGATCTCCTTCTTCGAAAGGCATGTCAAAACGTTGGGCTAAATGCTGGCTCAATGTCGATTTTCCCGTTCCTGAAACTCCCGAAACGAAAAATACATGGCAATGGGTCATAAGCTTATCTCTCACATTAAAGTTCAGGAGTACATCAAGAGCGAGTTATTCGGTCTCCATTTTACTCATAAATATTAGTTTGGAAACCGGTTGCGTTCAAGGGGTGATTATAATAGTGTTACCAGATAGCTATCTTGTATTAATAAATATTTAACATTGGCTGGGTTTTTCAACTTAGCTTGTAAAGGTAGCGGGTGATTTCCGTATTATGGCTTCGTCAACATGAAGACAATGTCACTAACAGGTACCAGAGAGCACGTATGACCGATACTTTTTCCCTTCTTTTTGTCGCCATTTGTAGCATTGTGCTTCTCACATATTTAGTTGTAGTTAGAAAAGTTCATGCTTTTATCGCTATCCTTGTGGCAGCAGCGTTTGTTGGCCTGGGTACGGGAATGCAAGCGGCCGACGTACTGGCTTCCATGCAGTCAGGCATGGGCAACACGCTGGGATTTGTAGCGACCATTGTTGGCCTTGGTGCTATGTTCGGGCAATTCTTAGAAGAATCCGGCGGCATTGATAGGCTTTCGCAAACTATCAACAATAAATTTGGTGATAAGAATAGTCAGTGGGCGGTTGTGTTAACGGGGTTTCTTGTTGCTATACCTGTTTTCTTTGAAGTGGGGCTTATCATATTAATGCCTCTTATTTACTCGTTAGCAAAGAAATCAGGAAAGTCGCTTATTTATTACGGAATCCCGCTCACAGCAGGACTCGCTGTCACTCACGCTTTTATTCCTCCAACACCAGGACCTGTAGCGGTAGCTTCAATTTTAGGGGCGGATATCGGCTTAGTCATTTTGTTCGGCTTTATCGTTGGTATTCCTTGCGCCTGTTTAGCCGGCCCAATTTACGCAACATTTTTAGCGAAACGCCTGCACGTACCTGTCCCAAACCATATCATTGAAGCTTCACATAAAAAGCCAAAGGAACTCCCGAGCTTTGGTTCAGTTGCGGCGCTACTGACATTTCCGCTAGTGGCTATTCTGGTGGGTACGTTGGCAAAGTTCACGCTTTCAGAAGGTGTCTTGAAGGAGGCGTTGCTATTTATTGGGCATCCCTTTATCGCCCTGACCATTGCAACCATTGCTTGTTTTAAAGTGCTAGGGAAGAAGCAAGGCTTATCAAGCGAACAAATTAGAAACATTGCATCAAGAGGGTTAGAGCCGGTTGCCTTAGTCATACTGGTGACAGGCGCGGGTGGCATGTTTAAACAAGTGCTCATCGATTCTGGGGCGGGGCAGGCTTTCGCTGATGTTGTCGCATTATCGCCGCTCCCACCATTGGCAGCCGGGTTTCTTATCGCAATTTCAGTCAGAATTATTCAGGGCTCGGCTACGGTGGCCATGTTAACGGCTGCAGGTTTAATGGGCCCTGTAGTGCAGGAACTGGCGTTTTCACCATCAGTACTCGCCCTGATGACAATTGCTATAGCGGCAGGCGCTACGGCCATGTCTCACGTGAACGATACGGGGTTTTGGATCGTAAACCGTTATTTTGATATTTCTGTGAAAGACACGTTTGTGTCTTGGACGTGTATGGCAACCCTAATAGGTTTTATTGGGCTTTTTCTCGTACTAATGCTTGGTTTATTTGTCTAATGTCCCAAGCGGCTCAGACCAACTTGAATCGTTTTAGTGGAAACCGGTTTCAATCTTCTGCAGCTCAAATGGCTTTAAGATTCACCATTTGAGGCATTATTACTAAACGTCTGTATATAAAGCTGCTCTACTTTATCTCGCGCCCATTGGGTTTTTCTAAGAAACTTAAGTGACGATTTAATCGAAGGATCGTTATTAAAGCAGTTCACTTTGATGCGGTAATACAATCCATCCCATCCGTAACGCTCGTGAAGTTGCGTGACGATTTTCTCTAGCGTTAAGCCATGTAAGGGGTTATTGGGTTGTTGATTCATAAAGTGCCACTGCTTGTTCTAGATTAAGACCCTATTCTAGCACGAACCCACTTGCTGCGTATCAATGCGCTAGGCTTTACCTTCAATTGTTTCACACGAGGGTAATTGTTTTGTGTTTGGTATCAAAGGTTGGCTAGCATCGTTCACTTTCGTCGATGGACTTTGCACTGCTTTAGGCTTTCGCGGCGTTTTATAAAGCGGCCAAATAAGCTGTTCTTTCCAGTTGGCGTAAAACATACCCTCAATACCGTATTGTGCAGGATACTGCCTGGTGATCTTAGCGGTTCCAAATAGTACATCCCAGAAGAACAACAGGTTTCCATAGTTGCCTTTGTAGTTGGTCACACCATCATCTGCTTTTAACCCATGATGCGCACTATGTGTAGAAGGCGTTGATATCGTGCGTTCAATTACCCAGGCCACAGGATGTAACCACCGAATACTGTACAGTGTTTTGTCCCAT
Source organism: Alteromonas sp. MmMcT2-5 (assembly GCF_022348315.1). NCBI lineage: Bacteria > Pseudomonadati > Pseudomonadota > Gammaproteobacteria > Alteromonadales > Alteromonadaceae > Alteromonas > Alteromonas sp. MmMcT2-5. Next base: position 62,816 of record NZ_JAKRFB010000015.1, read on the forward strand.
TTCCACTCTGCGTGTGCGCCGGTGATAACGGTAAGTTTAACCACCAAGTAAAAGGCATAGGTCCAACCCAAACCCAGGTAGATTAGTGCACCGGAAAACCAAAGTGAAGGCATAAACAGGTAATAGAAAAAGTTATTTCTGTAAATGATGCGAACACTCATGTACTTAGCGTTATGGTGTGCTCTATGTAGGTTGTAAAGAAATCGGGTGGAATGTGACAGCCTATGCCACCAATATTGCATCATGTCATCGAAAATCAAAAGTAGCGCTATGTGCAAGAGAATAGGGGAATCTACAAATATTCCCTGATATTGGGGAAATGCTAGTGCCATCATTGTTGCAGAACAAAAGAGAACCAGTGGCTGGGTTACAATAAATAAGAGTAACGTACCTATGAGCTCTACTTTTCCATCATCGCTCACTTCTGTCGCTTTTTTAAATAGCTTACCGCTCTTCGCTTCCAGCAAAGCAAACGTGATAAAAACCGCTAAAATTGCCCATTGATAACCCATTGTAATGACTCCCACCAAGAGATTGTTGAGAGTGAATTTACATTGCGTTAACATGTAAGAATATATACTTGTATAGATTTGAATGTCATGTCTTACATTCACGGCAAGCAGCAAACCATTATGCCTGACGACTACGTCGAGCTTTGTTTGCCTTTTGGAACGCTAAGAACCTATGCGGCTACCTCGACAATTCACGATAGGGGAAGTAAAAACAAAGGGCTGTCTGTTGTGGTATCAGGAGAAGTAAAGATTGGTAATTATGGCCTGGACGGCAGTTATCAAATTACTACTGTATTGCAACGAGGAGATACGTTTGGCGAGTTCACATTGTATGCATCACTTGCAAGAACGCATCACGCTGAAGCGCTAACGGAATGTAAGGTATTACAAATACCTGAACCTGCTTTTCGTTCTCTGACAAGCCAACATCCAGCGATTGCTGAATTCATCACCCGGTCACTGGCAATAAAGCTTCACTCGGCGCTGGAAAGGTTGGATGATATTCGACGCTTACCCACTCACGTCCAGTTAGCTAAGCTAATTTATCAATCGTATCTTACCTCTAAGCACGTCTTTATACCGTTAAGGCAAAGCGATTATGCTGAAAGATTGGGCGTTACCGTACTTACCGCACATAAATCATTAACGAAGCTGTATGATTTAAAGTTGATTGAAAAGCGCTACGGGGGCGTGGCAATTACCCAGGTCGAGCGACTGGAAGGTTTTTTGAAAGAAAGTTCGTCACTATTACCATTGTAAGAGTGGTTAATGTCCTCCACATGCGAGAGCGCCAAAAGACCCTCCCTCAAATTTATTCCACGCCCATGGCAACTCATGCATCAAGTATTACGCTGGCTTTAGCCCGCCTAAAATAATGTGCTGAATGTTGCTTAGCGTGCTCTCGAAGAAAGCGGGATCGCTTAAATCTTTACCGGTTACGGCTTTGATCTGCACGCTGAAATCGGCGTAATGCTGAGTAATGGCCCAAATGCTGAATATCAAGTGTATAGGGTCAACAGGCTTTAGCTTACCCGCTTCAATCCATTCGATAATGACGGCGCTTTTCGCGTCCAGCAGTGTTTTGAGCGGCGTTTCTAATTCCTTTATTAAAAGAGGGGCACCTTGTACCACTTCCATACAAAAAAGCTTAGATTCAGCTGGATTGTCCCTCGACATTTCAAGTTTTACTTTAATGTAGTCGCTCAGGGTTTCTATAGGGTCTTGTTCTGCTGAAAAGCTCTGAAGGGGCGTTAACCACACATCTAAAAGGTGGGTAATAACCGATAAGTACAAACCCTCTTTACTTTTAAAGTAATACAGTAAATTACTTTTTGAGACATTCGCTAGTTCCGATACTTGCTCTACAGTGGTGCCACTCACGCCGTTCTTTGAGAACAAGGAAAGGGCAGCATCCATAATGCGAGTACGCTTTTCTAATAACGCTTTTTCTCTTCGCTTTTGCGTGGTCGGGCTAAATGCTCTCGCTGATTTCGTAATTGTTTGACCTTCAGATTTACTCACTACTTGTCTCTTCTTTACCGGAATTTCCGTGATCAGGCGCTTAGTTTACGTGGAGTTCTCGTCGCTATAAACCCATTTGCACAAATATGCACCAATTAAGTTCAATTGCACTGGACTTGGTGTTCCAAATTGAACCAATAAGTCCAATTTGGGTTGTCGAATTTTGTAAATGACTGAATTTTATGGGTTAAATAAATTGGCCTGCTTTATGCTGTTCACTAAGTATACCGCCACTTCAATGTTTTGAATTCGGCAACCTTAAAAAAAGCGGGATAAACCGCTTAAAACGCATACAAGCAGAGGTACAACATGGATATAGGTGTATTTATTCCGATTGGGAACAACGGCTGGCTAATTTCGAAAAATTCGCCTCAGTTCAAACCTTCCTTCGATCTCAACAAAGAGATTGTAATGAAGGCTGAAAAGTACGATATGGATTTTGCGCTCTCTATGATCAAGCTACGAGGGTTTGGCGGTGAAACCGAATTTTGGGACTACAACTTAGAGTCGTTTACGTTAATGGCAGGCCTTGCTGCTGTTACCTCAAAAATTCAACTATATGCCACGGCTGCCACACTAGTCTTGCCGCCTGCAATCATGGCGCGCATGGCCAGTACCATCGACTCTATCTCCAACGGACGTTTTGGCGTAAACCTAGTCACTGGCTGGCAACGCCCTGAATACTCGCAAATGGGTATGTGGCCGGGCGATGAATTTTTCGGTAACCGCTATGAGTATTTGGATGAATACATTCAGGTAGTCAAAGAATTATGGGAAACCGGAAAAAGCGATTTTAAAGGCGAGCATTTCCAAATGGATGATTGCCGAATGTTGCCCAAGCCACAGCGAAAAATTCCACTTATCTGTGCCGGTCAAAGCGCAGCAGGCATGGATTTCTCTGCCCGTCATGCCGACTATAATTTCTGCTTTGGTAAAGGCGTAAATACACCTACCGCTTTTGCACCAACCGCAGCGCGCTTAACTGAAGCGGCTGAAAAACACGGTCGCAGCGTAGGTTCAGCGGTACTTATCATGGTTATTGCCGATGAGACGGATGAAGCCGCCATGGCGAAATGGGAAAGCTATAAAGACGGCAAAGATCAGTCAGCGTTGGACTGGATGGCAACGCAAGGAGCTGCTGATAAGAAATCGGGTAAAGACACGAATATCCGCGATATGACCAACCCAACCTCAGCAGTAAACCTGAACATGGGGACGCTGGTGGGTTCTTATGAGTCGGTGGCCTCTATGCTTGATGAAATAGCCACAGTGCCGGGCTGTGAAGGTGTATTGCTGACCTTCGATGACTTCCTTAAAGGCATGGATGATTTCGGCACTAAAATTCAGCCGCTAATGAAATCCCGTCAGCATTTGCTTAGCACATCGGGAGCCGCCTAATGTCAGCCGGTGAAATATTTGAGGTCTCAGGGTGCTTTCAAGCGCGCCAGACGGGGCAGCCCGTACTGCCAGCTAAGCCTGAACCGTTGACGTTAAACCCTGCGGAAACTGCCGTTATTGTGGTGGATTTGCAAAACGCTTATGCCAGTAAAAACGGCTACTTAGACAAGGCGGGTTTTGATGTGTCCACTACGGCGCCAGTCATTGAAAACACCACTAAAGTGCTTGAAACAGCGCGGGCTGCAGGCATGCCTGTGGTGTTCTTACAAAATGGATGGGATGCCGACTACAAAGAGGCCGGCGGCCCCGGTTCGCCGAACTGGTATAAGTCTAATGCCCTGAAAACCATGCGCAAACAACCAGAGCTTAAGGGAAGTTTGCTTGCTAAGGGTACTTGGGATTACGCGCTTGTCGATGCGCTAAAGCCTCAAGATGGCGACATCGTTATTCCTAAAACCCGTTACAGCGGTTTTTACAATACTAATTTAGACAGCATGCTGCGCGCACGCGGTATTCGCAACTTAGTGTTTACAGGCATTGCAACCAATGTCTGTGTGGAATCTACGCTGCGCGATGGCTTCCACCTGGAATATTTTGGTGTGGTGCTGGCCGATGCGGCATATCAAGCTGGCCCGCCAGACATTCACGAGGCCTCACTTTTCAACATTCAGACGTTTTTCGGGTGGGTGTCTACCACCGCGCAGTTCTGTGAAGTATTTGAAGGGACGAGTTAGGTGCTTTCTTCTTAGCATCTACTAGCCACGCAGACAGAAACAACACGATAGATCAGTTAGCACGACTTGAAGTAAATCATTTATAGGCGCTAGGCAGCAATGCATAGAAAGCGCAACGGAAAGGATAAGAACATGCCAAAGAAAGCCATTATTCCAGCAGGTACATCAACGCCAATAGCTCCTTTTGTTCCAGGCTCTATGGCTGACAATATTTTATATGTGTCAGGTACCTTACCGTTTGACGAAAACAACGACGTAGTCCACGTCGGCGACGCCGAAGCACAAACGCGCCACGTTCTAGAAACCATTAAAAGTGTCATCGAAGAAGCGGGCGGCACTATGGATGACGTCACCTTCAACTCAATTTTTATTACCGATTGGGATGACTACGCCGCGGTAAACAAGGTGTACGCCGAATACTTTCCAGGTGAAAAGCCAGCGCGCTACTGCATTAAGGTTGGGCTTGTAAAGCCTGAAGCCTTAATTGAAATTGCGTCTGTAGCACACATTGGGTAGGTGATTATGTTTGGACTTCCCGCGAACTGCGCCCACTGGTTTTATATAGGTGAGCTTTATGCATTCTGATGTGCAGGCAAGCTACGCCCACATTAGCGGCGAAATGAACGGCGAAATGCGTAACAAGTTACATTACGAAATACACGGTTTGACGTCGCCCGACGCACCTACGATTGTGTTTAGTTCAGGGCTGGGCGGGGCAGCTAAATTTTGGCAGCCGCAACTGGGTGACTTTGCCCAAGACTACAGAGTGATCACTTACGATCACTATGGCACCAACAAAAGTGTGGGTGACTTGCCAGCGAATTACAGCATTTCACATATGGCGGATGAACTCGCTGCACTTCTTAGAAAACTTGAAGTGCAAGCGTGCCATTTCGTCGGTCACGCGCTGGGTGGTTTGGTGGGGCTTGAGCTTGCTTTGTCTAAACCTAAGCTTTTACAAAGTTTAGTGCTGGTAAATGCGTGGAGCAGTCCAAATCCGCACACATTGCGCTGCTTTAATATACGCAAAGCGTTATTGGCGGCAGGCAGAAAGGACATGTATTTGCAACTTCAGGCGCTGCTGCTGTTTCCGCCTGATTGGATAGCCGCGAATGCCGCCCACTTGGCAGAGGAAGAGGCGCACTTACTCAACCATTTCCCTAACGAGGAAAACTTGCTCGCCCGCATTGGTGCCCTTAGTACGTTCAATATTGATAAGAGTTTGCACGCCATCACCACACCAACGTTAGCGCTTGCCAACAAAGACGACACCTTGGTGCCGTGGCAGCGTTCACAGATGCTGGCTGAAGCTATGCCCAACGCCGAATTGTCGGTCATGGAATACGGCGGTCATGCATCAAGCATTACAAACACAATTGCGTTTAATGAACTGCTGCGCAGCTATTTAGGGCAAGTGGCCTAACGTGAACATGACACTGCATCAGGCTATGAGGTGTTTCTTAGCTGATGAGGCGTATGCATTGTAAACAAGCTGCAAAGCTGCAGCCTTAATGACGTAATGGCTAAAAAGCGCTAAGCGCAAAAACCGAGAGCATAGCGTAGCGCTTAAAAGATTTGATAAAACTGGAATGAATTTAAAATGACTGATACACAAAATACAGAGTTTAAAACAACTAGCCCGCTTGACGACGCTGGACTAGCCCAACTCTTTACCGATGCGCATACCCACACCAAATGGCTCGACAAACCTATTTCAGAAGCCGTGTTGAAACAGCTGTACGATTTAGTAAAAGTAGGTTCAACATCGGCAAATTGCAGCCCAGCGCGATTTGTTTTCATTACCTCAGATGAAGGGAGAGAAAAGCTCAAACCTTGCCTTTCAAGCGGTAATGTTGAGCAAACCATGACCGCACCCTGTACGGTTATAGTGGCCTACGACGAAGAGTTCTACGAAGAGCTTCCTATGTTATTCCCTTATGCAGATGCGAAAAGCTGGTTTACTTCAAGTCCAGAAGCGGCCTATGAGACCGCCATGCGCAATAGCTCTATGCAAGGGGCTTACTTAATAAGCGCCGTTCGCGCCCTAGGCCTTGACGCTGGCGCCATGTCTGGTTTCAACCCCACATTACTTAACGAAACTTTCTTTTCAGATAGCACGTGGAAGGTGAATTTCTTACTGAACATTGGCTACGGCGATAAAGAGAAAGTACATAAACGCTTACCTCGCTTAAGTTTCGAGCAAGCCTGCCACATCGTGTAACGCCAATTTAAAGGATATTTGTATGACTATTACAGCAATAAAAAACGCAGTAACAGAAGTGCTCCCCCCGGTAACTCCCGAAGCTTATCGAGAAGGTATGTCGAGTTTAGCGGCAGCGGTAAACGTCGTTACAACCACTGGCCCAGAAGGACATGCAGGCTTTACGGCGACCGCCGTATGTAGCGTAAGCGATAACCCTGCAACGCTGCTGGTTTGTTTAAATCGCGGTGCATCTGTACATCAAGTTTTTAAAAACAGCACGCATTTGGTTATCAACACCCTTACTTCACAGCATCAGTTAATTTCAAACACATTCGGTGGTAAAGCGCCCATGAACGAACGCTTTGAAATTGGTGATTGGGTTGAATCGGCGACCGGCTGCCCAAGACTTGCCGATGCTGCAGTCAGCTTCGATTGCATTATTACAGACGTTAAAAGTGTGGCCACTCACGACGTTATTTTTTGCCAGGTAGTGGATATCAAGCAAGACCCAGAAGCCGACGCCCTTTTATATTATCAGCGCGGCTATCACAGCGCGTGCAAAGACGCATAACTAAAGGATTAGACAGATAATGAAAGTAGTAGGCCACTTTATTAACGGTGAAACCTGTACCCCAAAGGGGCGCATGCAAGATGTTTATAACCCAGCGACGGGCGAGGCAGAAAAACTGGTTTTACTGGCGTCAAAAGCGACGGTAAACGACGCTATCGTCAGCGCGCAAAATGCGTTTGTTGAGTGGCGCAATACGCCAGTGAGTAAGCGCGCTCGCGTTATGTTCAAATTTAAAAGCTTACTTGAAGAGCATGCCGATAAAATTATTGCGTTAATTGGTGCGGAGCACGGCAAGATAAGCCACGACGCGGCAGGCGAATTACAGCGCGGTATCGAAAATGTTGAGTTTGCCTGTGGTGCACCCCAGTTGTTAAAGGGCGAGCACAGTAAAAATGTTGGGCCAAGCATAGACTCTTGGAGCGAGTTTCAGCCTCTTGGCGTGGTGGCGGGAATTACACCATTTAACTTTCCGGCCATGGTGCCCCTTTGGATGTTTCCGCTTGCCATTGTATGCGGCAACACCTTTGTTTTAAAACCCTCTGAGCGAGATCCAAGTTGCGCTATTTTCCTAGCAAAGCTACTTAAAGAAGCTGGGCTACCCGACGGCGTTTTCAACGTCATTAACGGCGACAAAGAAGCGGTTGATCAAATACTTGATGACGAGCGCATTAAAGCGGTGAGTTTTGTGGGTTCAACGCCCATCGCCGAATACATCTATTCGAAAGCCAATGCTAATGGCAAGCGCTGCCAAGCATTAGGTGGCGCTAAAAACCACGCTATTGTGATGCCCGATGCCGACATCGACAACGCAGTGAATCAGCTTTTAGGTGCTGCTTTTGGCTCGTCAGGCGAGCGCTGCATGGCGTTGTCTGTCGTGGTTGCCGTAGGCGACAAAGTGGCGGATGAAATTGTAGATAAAATGCAATCAGCCATGAAAAGCTTAAAAGTAGGGGCTTTTGACGATGCGACTAACGATTTCGGCCCACTGATTACACTTCAGCACAAAGAGAAAGTAGAAGGCTACATAACCAGCGCGGCTGAGCAAGGGGCTGATGTGGTTGTTGATGGCAGAGACCCTAGCGTAAAAGGCTACGAAACGGGGTTCTTCTTAGGTGCAACGCTTATCGACAAGGTTACGCCGGAAATGGCCAGCTACAAAGCCGAGATTTTTGGCCCTGTACTACAAGTTATGCGCGTTAAAAGCATGGAACAAGCCATGCAGCTCATTGACAGCCATGAATACGGCAATGGTACGTGCATTTTCACCCGAGATGGCGAGGCTGCCCGCTACTTCTCAGACAATATCCAAGTGGGCATGGTAGGCATAAACGTACCGTTGCCAGTGCCTGTGTCTTATCACAGCTTTGGTGGTTGGAAGCGCTCACTCTTTGGTGACCTTCACGCATACGGCCCAGATGGCGTACGCTTTTACACCAAACGCAAAACCATTACTCAACGTTGGCCTTCAAGCGGCATTCGAGAAGGAGTGAGCTTTTCATTTCCAAGTTAATGTCATGGCGTATTGACCTTGATTAACCATAAATGACCATAAGAACTTTGCCTTTGCGAAATAACTAAGCAGCCTTTATGGCGCAAAGTTGCTCGCAGCAGGTAAAAGAACAGAGATTTAGGCTCAGCCATGAGCCATCAATAATAACAATTTAAAACCGCAAGCCTTTGGCAGTTCCTCTCCAGTCCTGCCTTAGGTTTGCACCCCAGTGGCAATCGATATGCAGTTCACGTCGACCGTTACTCTTATAAAAATATCGGGACAACACCGCCGCAAGGCTTGTTAAAAAGAACTATAAACGAGAGTAAAACATGCATACGTTAAACACACACAAGCGTCTGCTGGCGTTAACCGTAGCTATAGCGTTAAGTACGCCAGCGGCCTTTGCTGCAGAGAATGTTTGGGAAAGTATTGAAGTTACCGCGCAAAAGCGCAACGAGAATATAAGCGATGTAGGGATCGCTATTACTGCGTTTTCTGGTGAACAATTAGAGGCACTTGGCCTTGAAAGCAGTACTGAGCTTATCGCGTTTACCCCTGGCGTATCGTTGGCCGGTGATATCGGTGGTCAGCGTGCTATTTTCAATATTCGAGGCGTGGTGCAAAACGACTACGCTGACTTGGCGGAAGCGCCAGTGGCGGTCTACGTCGACGGCGGATATTTAGCCAGTACCCAAGCACAAACCTTTGGTTTATTCGATGTAGCTCGCATCGAAATTCTCAAAGGCCCACAGGGAACACTATTCGGAAGAAATGCCACGGGCGGGCTGGTTAATACGGTTACCGCTAAGCCCACTGCAGATACAGAAGGCTACGCGGAATTTACTGCCGCACGTTTCGAGCAATACCGCTTTGAAGCAGCGATATCAGGCGAACTAGCAGACGGCATTTATGGTCGCTTTTCTGGGTTTACCAACCAGCAAGGTGAGATACTAGAGAATATTTATGAAGACGGTGCCGCGCCCGATACCCGTTTAGGCTCTGTGGGAGGCGGTGAAGATGGGTACAACGATGATACTAAAGCGTTTCGTGCTCAGTTGCTGTTTGACATTGGCGAAGAAGGCTCGCTGCTACTAAGCGGTAACTGGTCAGATACAACCAAAAGTGAAGGCCCGTATCAGGTGGTGAACACCACCGAGATAAAAGATGCCGACGGCAATGTGATTGACGTTATTTATGCTGCTGACGACCCGCTTGGCTGCGACACTATTCAGGCAGGCGTGTGCGTAGACGGCAACTTCAATGGCGATCCTTTCCGTCCCGTTCAAGGCGGCGATTTCAATGGTAACTTCGACCCTGATGGATCGGGCAATAAAGTAAATAAAGACTTTGCCTTTGACGATCAAAACAAAATCAAATCGAAAGGCCTCGCGGCAACATTAGACTATGCATTTGAAAGCTTCGATTTCTTCGCCATGTCTGATTACAAAGAGTTTAAACGTACCGTTGGCCTCGACTCCGACCAAACAGCGTCACCCGAACTTATTTTTCAATCTAACAGCACCATAGAGCAGTTCAGCCAAGAGTTTCGCTTCTCAGGTGAATCCGCAGACTTAAAGTGGGTTGGGGGGCTTTATTACCTCTCTATCGATACGGATTATAGCCAAGGCTTGGCGGGTTCACCCACCACCTTTTTCTTAGGCGGTGAAGAAAATAACACCCTGGTGTCTCTTGAAACCGAATCTTATTCTGTATTTGGGCAAATAGACTATAGCCTGAGTGACGATCTTGTTCTGGTTGGTGGGTTGCGTTACACCCGTGAAGACAAAGACTTTGTGGGTAATGTGTATCAAAACGAGAATACTAACGACCGAGTTATCGAAATTGACACCACAACGACGTCTTTAGAGACTTTGGTCGATTCTAACGATCAAAATCTGTGGTCGGCAAAGCTACAGCTGGAATACAGTGTGGGTAATAGCTTGTACTATGCAGGCATCAATCGGGGCGTAAAAGCGGGGAGTTTCAATGCCCCGCTTCAAGGAGGTTTCAGCTTATACGAACCCGAAGAACTTACTGCGTATGAAGCGGGTTTAAAGCATGCTTTTATGCACGGAAGCGGCGTCTTCAATGCCAATGTTTTTTACTATGACTACAGCGATTACCAGTCGTTTTCGTGGGTGAATAATGCGGGGGTGGTGTCAAACGAAGATGCCTCATTTAGCGGCGTTGAATTAGAAGTGTTCTTAACCCCGACAGACAGCTTAGATGTAATGGTTAACTTTTCATATACCGATGCAGTGGTTGAAGACTTAGAAGTGGCTTCTGGGTACTTTGCTGATACAACGCCGCCATTTACCCCAGAGTATCAAGCATCTGCCATGCTTCGCTATAACTGGGACGCCTTCGACGGCAATATGGCAGCCCAACTGTCAGCCAATTATCAGTCGGAAACCTTTCACAATGCGCGGAATTTTACCGCTCATGAAATTGATAGCTATGCCACGGCTGATACTCGTTTAACCTGGGTAGACGCTGAGGATAAATGGCTAATAGCGGCTTATATAGATAACCTGTTTGACTCAGACCATGAACTTATTGGCTTTGACGTAACTGGTTTTTATGGAACCAGCCAGATTTCCTATGCGAAGCCTAGGACGTATGGCGTAACGGTAAGACGTAATTTCTAATTAGCGTAGTTGCGCTTTGTTTAACAAAATAAAGCGTATCACCTACTTCTAAAAAGAAACGTGCGTAGCTAACCTAAATACCGACGTAGCAAAACGGTATTTAGGTTTCGCGTTAACAAAGCGCGCGAAGCGGCAGTATTTTTGCTTTTCTTTTTTGCTAGGGGTTGTTGATCTTTGTTGTACACCAAAGATCAGCAGGCCCCAATAAAGGTTAGCAGCGAGCCTCTAATCTAATCGTTACGCCGTTGAGAGTGCTGATGCATTTTGTAACCTACCGCTTTGCCGAGCATGACGCTGTGTAAAAAGAAGCAACAAGTAATAGCAAACCCAATAAGGAAATAGATCGTGGATAACACCAACAATCAGACCATGACAAAACCTTCCCATTACGATGGCGATTTATGGAATGAAGATTTAGCGCCAACCAACGCGGAAACCAGAACCTGGGTGTGGAAAGACTATGCGGCATTATGGGTTGCGATGGTGGTTTGTGTACCTACTTATCTCTTATCTGCCGGCCTGGTATCAGAAGGCATGAATTGGTATCAAGCGGTTATCACCGTACTGTTGGGCAACATCATCGTGCTTGTACCTATGATGCTAATTGGTCATGCAGGTGCAAAATACGGCTTACCTTTTCCCGTATTATTACGTAGCGCATTTGGCACCAAAGGCGCGAAAATTCCTGCTTTGGCCCGTGGGCTTGTTGCATGTGGCTGGTTTGGAATTAACACATGGGTAGGGGGCAGTGCCATTTACGTTATTTTAAATAGCGTGAGCGGCGACGCTTTTGTGGGGCAGGCACTACCATTTTTAGGTATCGATATCACACAAACTCTGTGCTTCTTTGCTTTCTGGGCGATGCACTTGGTTTTTATAAAACACGGCACCGAATCTATTCGTTGGCTTGAAACTTTTGCTGCACCATTTTTGATCTTAATGGGCTTAGCGCTTCTTGGTTGGGCATACGTTAATGCTGGTGGGTTTGGCGAAATGTTGTCAACGCCGTCTCAGTTTGTTGAAGGTGGAGCCAAAGAAGGGCAGTTTTGGACAGCCTTCTTCGCGGGCTTAACCTCCATGGTGGGCTTTTGGGCAACCATGGCGTTGAACATTCCCGACTTCACACGCTTTGCAAAATCACAGAAAGACCAAATGTTGGGCCAAGCTATTGGCTTGCCGTTACCTATGGCGCTGTTTGCCTTTATCGGAGTAGCGGTAACGTCAGCAACGGTCACCATTTATGGTGAGGCCATATGGGACCCTGTTGCACTAGCCGGTCGAATGGGCGGTTTGGGTGTAGTGCTGGCGCTTGCTGCGTTAGCACTTGCAACGTTAACCACTAATTTAGCCGCTAACATGGTAGCCCCAGCCTATGGTTTTTCGAATATGGCGCCTTCAAAAATAAGCTTCAAAATGGGTGGCTATATAACCGCTGGTATCGGCGTCGCTATCTTCCCTTGGAAGCTTCTTGAAACCGCGGGTGGCTACTTATTTACGTGGCTTACGGGATATTCTGCGCTACTTGGCCCTATAGCGGGTATTCTAATTGCCGACTATTTTATCTTAAGAAAATCGACCTTAAACATAGATGCGCTATTTCAACACACTGGCGAATATGGCGCGAACAATGGCTGGAACATGGCGGGTGTGACTGCACTTATTATTGGCATTTTACCCAATATCCCAGGTTTTCTTCATGCCGCAGGCTTCGTAGAAAATGTGCCAGCTATTTTCGATACGCTTTACGCCTACGCATGGTTTGTAGGGTTAATCATCGCCAGCATGGTTTACCTGCTGCTCTCCAACAGAGCACCCGTCACCATGCAGGCAAAAAGCGCCTCCCAATAATGGGGGCAGAGTACATTTATGAGTAGTAAACTAACGGGGTCAGAGTACTTTTTTGAGTAGTAAACTAACGGGGTCGGAGTACTTTTCTACGAAATGTACTCCGACCCCCCAAATATACTTCGACAGGGTTATTTTCGCTTCATATTTTCAAAAAGCGAGGGTTCCCAAGGCCGCATCGCCATTAAAAGACCAATGTGCTGGCGTTCTTCAATTGGTAGGGCATTATCTTCGCTGCTGAGTTTTGCTGCCTCTTGTCGCAGTTGTTCAAGACGGCGCTGAATAATCGAAACCGAGGTCTGAGAATAGCGGCCGCGTAAATAGAAACGGAACATCCATGGCTCGTTTTTCTTTGGATCCATAAACTTCACCATTACTTCCTGTTCCATAAATTTCTCTAGCGGGCCGCCAGGGATCCAGCGAAAGTTTTGCGCAATGAGCAGCTTGTAGCGGTTATTCGGTAACAGCTCTATAAGCTTAAGTTTGTCTAAGGTTGTCATTAGCTTAATGCCCTCGACCTCAGAAATATTGTAGTGCTTGATGATTTCCGAGAATCGCCAGCCATCACGCACACATACGGCTGCAAGCAGTAGCTTGGGATTGGCAAGTAGCTCCATTTCTTGCTTCTCAGACAGCTGTGATATTTTTTCCTGCTGCTTTTGCGACAGGCTAAAAAGGTCGCTTAATGACAAATTTAGACATTCACAAATCTGTTCCAGTTTATCGAGGCTGAAAGCCTGTAAAGAGAAATTTCGTTTTACGCTGGCCTCGCTTACGTTCAGTTTCTGTGCGATCTGTTTGTAGGTAAATCGCTGCTCTCGTAAACATTGTTTAAGCGTGTCGTAAACAAGGTTAATTTGGCTCATGGTATTAAATAATTATACTTGTGGTGTAGTTTAATACTACATCAGCGATTGTGGTTTACGAAATTTATTCTTGGTTCTAGTGTAGAACATGTTCAGGCACATCTCGCCTTTACATACTAGGAGCAAGTGATATGAAAAATTCGCGTTCAACATTGATGTTAACTGCACTATTAGGTAGTGCGCTTCTTACCCATTCTGTAATGGCAGATGACTCTATCGACCACAGTGGCAAAGCCAGTAAACATAGCGCGCTTGCTGCATCTGAAGGCTTAGCAACGACGGCGTCAGTAGCGAGTGCCGTAGTCGCTGTTCCGGTGATATTAACCGGCAGTGCTGTAGTGGCAGGTAGCGCAGTTGCTGAAAGTGTGATTGACGAGAGTAGCCGCAGTATTCACGGAGCTAGTCATCATTCCTCCGTTGATAATAACCAGCCGTTAGTGATTACCGAAACAATCATTACTGCAGACCCTGCGCCAAACAAAGTCGTTGCGACCACTAACACAACAACGACTACGACAACTAAACGCTAACGGTTAATTAATTGCTCGAACTTTGAAGCGCGATTGGACGCTATAAAAGTGGCTATAGTTTGGTAAAACACTGCTACAGCGAAGCGTTGTGCATCTAGCGCTTCATAATAAATAGCGAGCGCTTTAGGTGGCTCTTATTCAGTGCAAGTCGAGAGAATTTAAGCAGGGAAGAGTATGAAAACATTTTTGTATTCAATAGCTGTGACTTTGGTACTACTTACTGCCAACGCTAATCACGCTTTGGCAGGTAGTCAGCAGCACGGAAAACCTTCGTTTTCACCAGAAGCCATTTCCATTTTTTCTAAAGAAGTAGAAAAGTATGCGGCAAGCCAAGGAGCTCGTGCCTTCATTATTGCAAGGCGAGGCAGACCGATTGAAGACATGCCGGAGGGCATTCGCTTCACGCACACAGCTATTGCTATCTACTCAAGCATTCAGCTAGATAATGGAGAGACAGCCAAAGGCTATGCAATCCATAATTTGTATCAGGATGCTGATGAACAAGACGTGAGTCATCTAGTTACCGATTATCCTGTAGATTTTTTCTGGAGTGCTTATGCGCTCGAGGCTGGCCTGGTTATCCCCTCGGTTGCCGTGCAGCAAGCGCTTATAAGTATGTACAGCGAAGATAGAGCAAAATTGTTGCATAACCCACGCTATTCAGTGGTTGCTAACCCATTTAACAGTGAACGACAAAACTGCACCGAGTACACCCTAGATGTGCTCAATGCTGCGGTGTACTCCACCACAGATATAGCCCAGCTAAAAGCTAATGCAAAGGCATATTTTACGCCGCAAAAAGTAAACATGAGCCGCGCCAAACTTGGCTTGGCGAGTATGTTCAGCGACGGCGTGACGCTGTCCGATCACGGTCGTAAGGTGGAAACAACTACATTTGGAAGCCTTGCTCGTTACATGCAGAAATACGATTTATCGGAAAAGGCAGTTATTTTTGCGAGTAACGGTGAGACAACTATTATCGAGGAATTTAATAATGCAGACTCAGAATAAACCAACGAAAGCATTTCGAATAGCTTCACTGGCAGCCCTAGTTGTGGGTGTAGCCGCTTATTTTATCGGCCTTTACAATGCCCCAATGGCGCTTAATGAAAAAGGTTATTACTTCACCATTATGTTATTTGGCTTGTTTTCTGTGGTGAGCTTACAAAAAACGGTACGCGATAAAATGGAAGGTGTGCCAGCGACCAAAGCATACTTCCTTGCATCAGCTGTAGCTACTGCATCAGCCATCGTATTGTTGGTAATTGGCTTATTAAATGCTGAGCTTTTATTAAGTGAAAAAGGCTTCTTCGGCATGGCCTTCATATTAAGCCTTTTCTCCGCTATTACGGTGCAGAAAAACGTACGCGATAGCCAAACTACAGACGAATCAAGCAGCACAAAAAGCGATACTCAAAGCAACGCTACTGAGCACGAAGACTCTCCCAAAGTGAAAGCTGCTTAAAAAATGGGGTCAGAGTACATTAAATTAATGGGGTCGGAGTACATTTCTAAGTAATGTACTCTGACCCCATTTGTTTTACGATTTACGCTTTTGGTTTCGGCGCATTTTCAGTATGGTTGGTAGTATCGCTGGTTAAGCATTCAGCCAGCTTGTTTAACGCATCAGGGATGAATTATGCGCAAACCTGTTAAATACTGAGGGATCCCCACGAATTTAGCATGTAATCTTGCTCATGCAAGCTTCAGCGGTGAGTTCATCAAGCCAGCGGATCGTCTTTTTCCACTGATGC
>NZ_JAKRFB010000016.1:0-102804 GCF_022348315.1 Alteromonas sp. MmMcT2-5
CTCGCGCTTGGAATACATTCATTGCGGATGTTGAACGAGTCAAAAATCTCTGTTGGAGAGAGTGGATAAAGTTGGTCAATTAATTAATGCAATTGGTATAAAGGCTTCGCTGCTTCTGGCGCACTCTCTTTCGTGTGTAAAGTAAAATCGCTCATGTCACTCTCCTATTGATGTGATCAAAAACTGCAAGCAACGCTTTGCGCTACTCACTACTCGTATGCCAATAATAATAGGTTTACTTGAACGATCGTTCAAGCGATAATTGAACATATGTTCAAAATATTCACGTATAAGGTATGCAGCGATGAAATATGACCACGATGAGATTATAGAAAAAGCCACTACGCTTTTTTGGCAACGAGGCTTTCAGGCGGCTGGCATGCGTGATATTCAGCAGGCATTGGATATGCGCCCGGGTAGTATTTATGCGCGTTTTCAAAGCAAAGAAGGTTTATTCAAACTTGTTGTTGAGCATTATGCAGACAACAGTGCAAAACGTTTAAAGCAAGTCACAGAAGCTCAATCACCTTTAGATGCTCTTTACCACTTTTTTGAAACAGCATTAACTGGCCCCGACGAGCAACGCTACATGCGCCAGTGCTTGCTAGTTAAGTCTATTGCAGAATTAGAACTCATTGGTGATATTGCCAAAAAAGCTGTACTTGAGAGCATGCAAACCCTTAAGGCTGGTTTTAGAAATATTATTGAAGCCTGTATCGAAAAAGGTGAGTTGCCTGAACATACGCCAACGTCAACAGCCGCAGAGTGGCTTCAAAATCAGTTCGTTGGCTTACGAGCGTTTGCCTTACTGCAAGACGATAATCAAACAACTATTAAGATGATAGACAAAGTCATTATCGATTTGAAAGGACAATGGCCACAACAAACACATTAATGTAGATGAAGGCTTACAAAAACTGACGCAGTGCATTTCATGAAAATTGCCTTGAAACCAGTTGGATGAGCCCTTGTTTACTTAAATAAGCGGTTCGGAATGAACCGATTAAACCAAGTGGAAAAACCATTTTTGTCCGTTTTCATATTAATGTAGGCTCGCTTAACCTCAACCCACTGTTCCTGGTCAACAGTCACTTTACCATCAACAAACGGTACATATAGCTGTTCGCCTTCAAAGTAGGTTCTAAATTCTAAGTAAAAGTCGCCGTGTAACTCCTCAAGTAAGGTATCGGACTCCCCCAACCCGTTGGGGAGGAAGTAATGAAACCGAGTGAGAATAAGGCTTCCTTCAGCACTTAACTGATAACTGCCTGCATAGCCATCCCAGCAGGCAGACATCACCCCAACCTTTTCAGGGTCAGGTTTACTCTTCAACTGATAAAAGTGTTTTTCGCCTTCGTCTGCTGGATGCCCTTGCCAAATATAATAAAGGCTATAGCCTTTTAGATTAACCCACGGACATTGATTGGAGAACCCTTGCGAAAATTGTACGGTCATTCCTTTGAACCTTTGAAAAAGTGAATTGATTTGAGTTCGGCAAGTGGCTAGATTTTGTGACTTTTTAAACCTAAGCAGCAGCTAAGAGAACAGTAACCGCAACAACTGGGCGATAAGCAAAATCCCCATTAAGGGCCAAATCCACTTAGCCCATTTCGCAGCATCCTCATTACTGATTCGCATTTTAGAGCGTTCTATTAGCGGTATAATCAACGCTAGCGCACCAAATAACACCGCCAGTAAAATTAACACTTCCATTATCGTAACCCTATCGCATATTTGAGCACTTCTTGTTTAGCAGGCTCTATGCGCTGCGCCACAGAAAGAAGCTGGTTCCTTATCCATTTTATGGGGGCAACGTCATTGCTAAACAAGGTATAAAACCCATCCATTGCCGTCATCATCACCAAATTATCTCGCTTTCGTGGCTTTTCATAATTGCTGATAAGCCTTTGAGAAAATACTTTATCGGTTAGCGACAATGCGTTGTCGCTACCGAATGGCTTGAATTCAGCACACACAGAAAGAAAGGTTTCTACATCTTTAAAACCTAAATTAACACCCTGTCCGGCAAGCGGATTAATAGTGTGTGCTGAATCACCAACTAACACACATCTGCCTTTAACGTATTGATTAGCATGGGAACGGGTAAGCGGAAAAATCGCTTTATCAATAACTGAAAAGCTATTGCCATTTCTGGTTAATTCGTCTGGAAACGTTTTAAGAATTTCACTTTCAAGTTGGCTCGCTTTTAAACTTTTAATCCGTTTGAGTTCGTCAGGCGAGTCATACCAAACCAGCGAAGCGAAGTTATCAAACATAGGTAAAAAGGCTTTAGGGCCACTCGATGTAAACTGCTGCCAGGTTACAGATTCAACGGCGTTCTCCATCTTTATAGTGATCCCCATCGCCTGCTGCGCATATTGCCAACCTGTGGTGCCAATGCCCGCCGCCTTTCTTACCTGAGAGTTTGCACCATCTGCGCCAACAAGCCAGCTCGCTTCAATGGTTCTGCCATTAGAAAGGCTGACCTTAGCCGTATTCGTTAATTGAATATCTTGCACCGTTTGTCCGGTAATGAGCTCAACATTGTCAAACTGCTTTAATGCGTGGTGGCACCCCAGCTGCAACAATCGGTTTTCCACAAAAAAGCCTAGCTGGGGCATGTCGATACTTTGTGCGGTAAAGTCTGTTCGATGGGCTGGGTCGTCCCACACGCTAAGGCCTGTGTAAGGTTTAACACGCATGGCGGCTATGTGTTCCCAAGCGCCAAGGGCTTTTAACAACGTTACCGATGCTTCGCTGATGGCTGAAACCCTTAAGTCAGGCCCCGTCTCAGCGTTAAAAGGTGCTGGTAGATACGGCTCTATCACTGCTACCTTAAACTGCTGCTGAGCAAGTCCCAACGCAAGTGCAGCACCTACCATACCGCCGCCATTTATACAAAAATCGACCATTTACTCTCCTTAAAACACGCACTTGCATTATGTCTTAAAACACAAAGCGCTGTGAAGTAAAACGTAGAACTGGCTTGCCCTAGATCAATTCTTAACGAATCGTCTCAAGATACTGGGAATATGCTTGCATAACAGGTAAAATATGCGGCTATTTTGAACATCTTCCTGTAACTGACATTATCAGTGTTTTTTACGTGGTGATTTAAGCGCCTCACGTAAAATAACATTCTGGCAGCCACCTTTTCTAAACAACGGTGAAACTGCTCTCACTCACAGGAACACTAACAGGTTATCGAATAGTTGTTATGACTAAAAAGCTGTATATCAAAACCTGGGGCTGCCAAATGAACGAGTACGACTCGGAGAAAATGGCAGACTTACTAGACTCAACGCATGGCTACAGTGCTGCAGAAAGTGCTGAAGAAGCCGATGTTATTTTGCTTAACACATGCTCAATTCGTGAAAAAGCACAAGAAAAGGTGTTCCACCAGCTGGGCCGTTGGAAAACACTTAAGCAAGATAAACCTGAACTTATTATCGGTGTGGGCGGCTGTGTAGCCTCTCAAGAAGGCGATACTATTCGTCAGCGCGCGCCGTTCGTAGACTTAGTTTTTGGTCCACAAACACTGCACCGCTTGCCTGAAATGATCAATCAGCTTCAGGGCGGCGCAAAGTCAGTCATTGACGTTAGCTTCCCGGAAATTGAAAAATTTGACCGTTTACCTGAACCACGTGCTGAAGGTCCAACGGCGTTCGTTTCAATCATGGAAGGCTGTTCAAAATACTGCACATTCTGTGTTGTGCCTTACACCCGCGGTGAAGAAGTAAGCCGCCCTGTTGACGACGTGTTGCTTGAAATCGCTCAGCTTGCAGGTCAAGGCGTGCGTGAAGTAAATCTTCTAGGTCAAAACGTTAACGCGTATCGCGGTGAAAATTACGACGGTACAATTTGTCGTTTCTCTGAGCTGCTTGAATTGGTAGCGGCCATAGACGGTATCGACAGAATTCGTTACACCACCTCACACCCGGTTGAATTTACTGATGACATTATAGAAGCATACGCGTCTATTCCGGAGTTAGTAGACCACCTACACTTGCCTGTTCAAAGCGGCTCTGACCGTATATTGAACTTGATGAAGCGTGGCCATACAGCAATCGAATACAAGTCTAAAATGCGTAAGCTGAAGAAAATTCGCCCGAACATTAGTTTGTCGAGTGACTTCATTATTGGTTTCCCAGGTGAAACAGATGCCGACTTTGAAGCCACCATGGATTTGATTCAGGCAGTCGATTACGACCTTAGCTTCAGCTTTATTTACAGTGCTCGCCCGGGTACGCCTGCTGCCGACGCAGTAGATGACGTAAGTGAAGAAACTAAGAAGCAACGTCTTCACCTACTACAGCAGCGTATTACGCAACAGGCTCTTCGTATTGCTCGTCACATGGTTGGTACAGAGCAGCGAATATTGGTTGAAGGTCCGTCAAAGAAAAACCCAATGGAGCTTTCGGGACGTACTGAAAATAACCGTGTAGTGAACTTCGAAGGCACACCAGACATGATTGGCGAATTCGTTGATGTAAACATCACTGACGTATTCACTAACTCATTACGTGGTGAAGTTGTGCGCAGAGAGAGCGAAATGGGCTTGCGTGTTGCCGTTTCGCCCCAATCTATCATGGCAAAGCATCAGGTAGATTTGCCCGATGAGCTTGGCGTGGGTCAATTTAACCCAGCCTAAATACATTTTATAGCGAGGAAAAAAGTAGCTTGAGTACATTGGTTAGTAACGAATTTGAATTAGAACCGGCAGATAGCAAACGTTTGTCGAGTTTATGTGGCCCCTTTGATGACAACATTAAACAAATTGAGCGCAGGTTAGGGGTAGAAATTACCTACCGAAATAACGCATTCAAGGTGTTGGGTGAACCGCAGCAAATAAAAAGTGCCAGCGAATTACTTAAGCTTCTTTATATAGAAACTCAGCCTATTAAGGGCCGTATTCCCGAGCTAGAAGCGGAACAAGTTCATCTTGCCATTCAAGAAGCCCGCGTTATTGAAAAAGACGCAACAGGCGGCTACGGCAAAGAAGTGAATATTAAGACCAAGCGCGGTGTGATTAAGCCGCGTAACCCTAACCAAGCGCAATATGTGGCGAACATTGTAAACCACGATATTACTTTTGGTATTGGACCTGCTGGTACGGGTAAAACCTACCTAGCCGTCGCTGCTGCTGTGGACGCGCTTGAGCGACAAGAAATTCGCCGTATCTTGCTTACCCGCCCGGCGGTAGAAGCGGGTGAAAAGCTCGGTTTCTTACCCGGCGACCTTTCACAAAAAGTTGACCCGTACCTTCGTCCGCTTTACGACGCCCTATTTGAAATGTTGGGCTTCGAGAAAGTAGAAAAGCTTATGGAACGCAACGTCATTGAAGTTGCACCGCTGGCCTATATGCGCGGTCGAACGCTGAACGATGCCTTTATTATCCTGGATGAAAGTCAAAACACCACGGTAGAGCAAATGAAAATGTTCTTAACCCGTATTGGCTTCAATTCAAAAGCGGTGATCACCGGAGACATCACGCAGGTAGACTTACCTCGCGGTGCAAAATCAGGTCTTCGCCATGCTATTGAAGTGTTAAGTGAAGTGGATGACATTTCTTTCAACTTCTTTAACGCTGAAGACGTGGTCCGCCACCCTGTGGTTGCACGCATCGTAAGAGCCTATGAAGTGCACGATGCTGAACAAGAGCGTCTTCGCAAAGCACGTAAAGAAGAAGCGTTGCGACTTCAACGTGAACAGGCTTCTCAAGACGATAATGCCACGCAAACGAAAGACGACAACGCATCGTGAGTGCCATTATTGATGTACAGCAAGCGTTTGAAGGTGACGAGGCCATTTTGTCGGCCATTCCCTCACCTTCGGAACTAGAGCTTTGGGCTAACGCCGTGCTCAATTACGAAGGGTTAGCTGAGCAAGAAGTGACCATTCGCTTTACTGACGAAGCCGAAAGTCAAAGCCTTAACCATGAATACCGAGGAAAAGATAAACCCACAAATGTTTTATCTTTTCCGTTTGAAGCGCCTCCAGGTATAGAAATAAACCTTTTAGGCGACCTGGTTATTTGTGCCCCCGTTATTAGTCGAGAAGCCGAAGAACAGCATAAAGACGTAAGCAACCACTACGCGCACATGACTGTTCACGGGCTATTGCATTTAATGGGTTACGACCATATTGATGATGCGGAAGCTGAGGAAATGGAAAGCAAGGAAATTGATATTCTTGCGCACCTTGGCATTGCTAATCCTTACGAATCTATTGATTAACAATTCAATATAAATCATTGTTAGTTAAGTACTTTAACACTTAATAACAATAAAACATTGACGACCAGCGAGAACCATTTTAACGTTGGCGTTGAACTAACAATTAAACGGACATTATGAGCGACGATAATCCTCACTCTACCAACGGCTCATCAGGCAAGAGTTGGTTAGATAAACTAAAAAATTCAATTTCTGGCGAGCCGAGAAGTAAAGAAGAGTTAGTATCGGTTATTACTGATGCTGAACAGAACGAAATCATAGACCCACAAACCCGCGAAATGATTGAAGGGGTTATTGGGGTAAATGAAATGCGAGTAAGGGATATCATGATCCCTCGCGCTCAAATGACCACCATCGATGTAGAGCAAAAGGTAGAAGAGTTTTTACCTGTAATGCTTGAATCTGCTCACTCCCGTTTTCCCGTTATCAGCGAAGATAAAGACCACATCGAAGGTATTCTGTTAGCAAAAGATCTTTTAGCTTTTGCATTTGACGCGGAAAAAGAATTCAACCTTCGCGATATTCTGCGCCCTGCGGTTATTGTCCCAGAAAGCAAACGCGTGGACGTTCTGCTTAAAGAGTTCCGTCAGCAACGCTACCACATGGCCATTGTTGTAGATGAATATGGCGGTGTGTCTGGTCTAGTCACGATTGAAGATATCCTTGAAATTATCGTGGGTGAAATTGAAGACGAATACGATACGGAAGAAGATGGTACCGATGATATTCGCCCGTTAAATAAATCAACATACTCTGTTAAAGCCTTAACGCCGGTTGACGATTTTAACGAGTTTTTTGAAACCAAGTTTAGCGAAGAAGAAGCCGACACTATTGGCGGTATTGTGCTGAAAGCGTTTGGTCATATGCCTGAAACCAATGACGAAATCACCATTGGCGACATTCAGTTTAAAGTGACTAACTCTGATAAGCGCCGACTTATCCAACTTAAGGTTTCAGTGCCTTCGCTCGAATAGTGAAGTAACGCAAACTACGCCTGTTTCAGCATAGGGCAGCATGATTTTATGCGTGCTCACCTTATGCTGACATAACAACTCTATTAACCACGATCAGATGACTCCTATGCTGAAACGGTTTACTCCCCACCTTCTTCTTTTACTAAGTGGTGCAAGCTTAACCCTTGCTTTTGCTCCCTTTAACATGTGGCTTTTAACTATTCCTGCGCTTGCACTTGCTATACGTCAGGTGATAAAGCTCAAACATCGCCCATTTTTAGCCGGATGGCTGTTCGGTGCGGGATGGTTTGGAGCGGGTATAAGTTGGGTTCATGTGAGTATTGCCGACTTTGGCGGGCTTCCCATTGCGGCATCTATTGGCATTATGGCGTTGCTATGTGGCTACTTATCGCTTTATCCTGCGCTTGCCACCAAGCTAACCGCCAAGTTCTTCTCTCCTCACTTGTGGCCAATGGCGTTACCTCTTTTCTGGGTTGCGGCTGAGTGGTTACGAAGCTGGATGCTAACCGGCTTTCCATGGTTATCTTTAGGGTATAGTCAACTAGAGAGCCCTCTTTCAGGCTTTGCGCCAATCATCGGAGAAACGGGAATAAGCGCGCTTATCGTTATCAGCGCTACGCTATTTGCGTTGATACACAATAAGCGAACTTTCGCCAACGCAATGCTAGTGGCGCTGTGCTTATTTACCAGTGGCTACCTTCTTAAACAACATACTTGGGTTGCGCCCCAAAAAACCTACTCAGTAGGCATGGCTCAAGGCAACATCGCGCAAAGTCTGCGATGGGTGCCAGAGCAAGATGGTCCAACCATGGACACCTATTGGAAATTAACTGAAAGCTTATGGGATAACGACCTCATCATTTGGCCTGAAGCCGCGGTTCCCAAGCTTGAGCCATTAGCCCAACCTTATCTTGCTAAAGTTAACGAAAGAGCCTTTCAAGAGAACACGGCACTTATTACGGGTATTGTTAATTACAACTGGGAAACTGATGAAGCGTGGAACAACCTAATTGTGCTAGGTAAACGTACGCCAGATGCCGCTTATCCCGACTATCAATATTTCCACAACAACCGATTTTCGAAACATCATCTATTGCCCGTAGGCGAATTCGTACCTTTTGAAGACTGGCTTCGCCCGCTCGCTCCCCTATTCGATTTACCTATGTCATCATTCTCTCGAGGTGACTATCAACAGGCAAACCTTGAAGCTAACGGCATTCACCTAGCCCCCGCTATCTGTTTTGAAATTGCGTTTCCTCATCAAGTGATGGCAAATGTATATGAAAATACCGACATGATCATAACCGTGAGTAATGATGCATGGTTTGGTCACTCACATGGGCCTGCTCAGCATTTGCAGATAGCGCAAATGCGCGCCCTTGAGTTAGGCCGCCCTGTCGTTAGAGCGACAAATAATGGCATTACGGCTTTTATAGACCACAGAGGCGAAATAACTGCTCGGCTACCTCAATTTATGGCAGGTAATATTTCGGCGCCAGTTGTCGCAACCAGAGGGTTTACACCGTATTACCATCTTCAAGAGCTAGGTGTTTGGTTTATAGTTATTTTGCTATTTGTTAGTGCGTTACTTCTTAGACGAAGACAGAGTTGATCTGTACAAGTTAAAGGTACCGACACAATAGTCATTCAATAATAATACTAACTCGATGTAGGACATGTTGAACTTGTTTTTTGCAAAGTTCAATGTGTGCTAATTAAGGAAATACTTGTGAACTGGGTTTCTCTTTTTTCAAAAAAACTACTCACCTTTTCTATCACTGCCATTGTTTGCTCTACTGCTGTTTTCGCAGAGACAACGGTAATTACTGCAGATCGCATGATTGACGTTGCTAACGGGAAAGTCGTCAAACAGGCGGCTGTTATTGTAACGGACAATATAATTACTGCATCTGGTCGCCTTAAAGACCTGACAGTTCCAAACGAAGCAACACGTATTGATTTAGGCAATGCCACGCTAATGCCTGGGTTAATGGATATGCACGTACACTTAACCAGTGATGCAACTCGACACGGGTACAAGCGTTTAGAAGTATCACTGCCCCGCGCGGCTATTACTGGCGTTAAACACGCTAAAGCAACGTTAGATGCAGGTTTTACCACTGTGCGTAATGTTGGTGCACCTGGTTTTGCTGATGTTGCGTTAAGAGATGCCATCAACGCGGGCGACGTAGTGGGACCGCGCATGTTTGTAGCTGGGCCAAGCCTAGGCGTAACTGGCGGCCATTGTGACAG
The DNA here is from genome assembly GCF_022348315.1 of Alteromonas sp. MmMcT2-5. Lineage (NCBI taxonomy): Bacteria > Pseudomonadati > Pseudomonadota > Gammaproteobacteria > Alteromonadales > Alteromonadaceae > Alteromonas > Alteromonas sp. MmMcT2-5. Next base: position 9,464 of record NZ_JAKRFB010000016.1, read on the forward strand.
CAATCTTTTGCCCTATGAGTATGACAATTATAGCGAAGGTGTTGCCGATGGCCCGTGGGAAGTACGCAAAAAAGTACGTCGAAATATTAAGTACGGCGCTACCGTGATCAAATTCTGCGCTACAGGTGGCGTTTTGTCTAAAGGCACAAAAGTAGGTGCACAGCAATACACATTCGAAGAAATGAAAGCCCTCATTGATGAGGCCCATTTGCGTGGTTTGACAGTAGCGACTCATGCTCATGGCACTAATGGCATTAAAGCAGCCATTAAAGCGGGTGTAGATTCAGTAGAACACGTAAGTTTGCTTGATGACGAAGCGATAGATTTAGCGAAAAAGAACGGTACTTACTTCTCTATGGATATTTACGTAACTGAATATATTCTGGGTGAAGGAGAGAAAGCCGGTATTCTAGAAGAAAGCCTGAATAAAGAGCGTATTGTTGGTAAAACTCAGCGCGAAAACTTTGAGAAGGCAGTTAAAGCTGGTGTAAATATGGTATTTGGTTCCGATGCCGGGGTTTACCCTCACGGTGATAATCCTAAGCAGTTTGCCCGGATGGTGAAGTTCGGTATGACCCCCATTCAGGCTATTCAAGCTGCTACTATTAACCCTGCCCGCTTACTGAAACAAGAAGCTACCCTTGGAAGTTTGGAAAAAGGTAAGCTGGCAGATATCGTCGCAGTGCCCGGCAACCCACTAGATGATATGAGCCTTATGGAAAAAGTGGGCTTTGTTATGAAAGATGGACAAATTGTGAAGCAGTACGCGATGTGATGAATGGCCGCTAAAGGAAAATCTTTAGCTTGTAGTTCATAGATTGCAGCTTGCTGCACGGAGCATAGCAGAGGGTAGTCGCTACGCAAGGTTAATAGCTTAGCGATACATCACACTGCATCAGACTAAGAAATAAAAAACGGCGCTAACTTCACTTGAAGTAGCGCCGTTTTTGTTAGCAGCAACTACCTTACAACAGATAGGTAGTCTACCCTGTTAAACGTTACCTGCCGCCTGAATAGCAGTAAGTGCTATGGTAAATACAATATCGTCAACCAATGCACCGCGACTTAAATCGTTAACGGGCTTTCGCATGCCTTGCAGCATTGGGCCAATACACACTAGATCGAAGCTACGCTGTACCGCTTTGTAAGTGGTATTTCCGGTATTGAGGTCAGGAAAAACAAACACGTTTGCCTTACCAGCAACAGGGCTATTTGGTGCCTTGCTCTTGCCCACACTTTCGATAGCCGCTGCATCGTATTGAAGTGGACCATCAATAAGTAAATCAGGGCGAAGGCTTTGCGCAATTTTGGTCGCTTCTCTCACCTTTTCTACATCGCTTCCTGCACCTGACGAACCAGTGCTGTAGCTAATCATCGCAACCCGCGGTTCAATGCCAAACATTTGTGCAGATTCCGCAGATTGAATAGCAATATCAGCGAGCTGTTGAGCGTTAGGATCTGGGTTAATTGCACAATCGCCGTAAACCAAAACTTGGTCAGGCAACAGCATAAAAAATACTGACGACACCAAAGACGCGTTTTCAGCGGTCTTTATTAACTGGAGCGCTGGGCGAATAGTGTTCGCGGTTGTATTTACTGCACCTGACACTAATCCATCCACGTCATCTTGCTGAAGCATCATCGTGCCCAGAGTTACGTTATCTTCTAACAACTCTTGGGCAACCACTTCCGTCACACCTTTATGGCCGCGTAGCGCCACTAAGCTATCAACATAGTCTTTTTTAATGGCCGACGGCGAGAGAATCTCAACGCCTTCGCTCAGTACAACACCTTGCTGTTCTGCTACCCGTCTAATCTCAGTTTCATCGCCTAGCAATACAGGACGAGCAAGACCCCGTTTGGCACAAATAGAGGCCGCCACCACGGTTCTTGGCTCGTTTCCTTCAGGAAGCACAATGCGTTTATTTACCTGCCTTGCACGGTTTGTTAGGTAAAAACGAAACGCTGATGGAGAGAGTTTTTTCTGGCGCGACACTTTTTGGGTAAGTGAATTTACCCAACTTGCGTCTAAACTTTCCGCAGTGTGAACCATCACCTTTTCAATGCGTTTACTGTCATCTACAGGTACTTCCTGATTAAAAGCGTGAAGTGCTTGTGCTGTTTGCCACGTATTGGAATTTACCAGCATAACCGGTAAACCCGTTTCCATGGCCTGGCTACACAACGCCATAATGTTTTCATCCGGCTGATAGCCGCCGGTAAGCAAGAGCGCGCCTAGCTTTGTGCCGTTTAATGCAGCTAAACAGCACGACACAAAAACATCGCCGCGATCACCCGACATTACAAGTAGCGCCCCCGGCTTTAAGGTGTGCGTCATGTTGTGAATTTCTCGCGCGCAAAACGTGACGCTACTTAAACGCCGCTCAGCCAGCTCGCCTTCGTTTAACAAGCTAGCGTTAAGATGCTTCGCTACGTCGGTGGCGCGAGGAGATACTAAATCAGCACTCCAGTCAATTGTGCCAAGTAGACTCAAGCCCTTTTTGAAAATAGGCAAATCACGTAACGCTTGGGTTCGCTCTTCGTCGTGCTCAGGGGCTTCTATTGCGCCAATATCAGCGCGTAAGCGACCATGTTCATCAAAAGGCGCGTTAACCTTATTGAAGATACAGCCCACTACTTTTTGACCTTTGTGACCGCCATAGGTGTCTACAACGATTTCGAGGCGATGATTGATATCTGTGGTCGACTCATTTCCCGGCACAGCCACGAAAACGATGTCGGCATCAAGTGCCCGACTAATCTCTAAATTCAGGCGCTCTGCATAAGGATGATGGCGAGTTGTCACCAGTCCTTCAATAACAGTAACAGCCTCTTGAACACTGCTTTCTTCAAACCGCTCGATGATCTCCTCTAAGAGTTCATCGGTGCTGTCGTTACTGATCATTCGCTCTACGTATTCAAGCTCGAAAGGCGTGATGGGCGACACACTGGCATGGTGCGCAATAATTGCTGTAGAGCGCTCTTCGCCGTTATCGCCTTTACGTGGCTGTGCAACGGGCTTAAAGAAATTGAGCTTTATGCCTTGTTCCTCGATAGCACGAACAAGGCCCATGCTGACCGTAGTTAGGCCAACACTTGTGCCTACGGGGATCAACATAATTCTGCGAGACATAGTTACTCCTGCTTTTGCTAACGCGTTGGCGTTGCTTATATAATTTACGCGAAGGTTGCAGCTTCTGCGGCTATCACCCATTCTTCATTTGTAGGCACAACATAAACTGCCGTTGATGCGGTATCAGCGGTAATCTTTCCACCTTGACCAAATCGCGCGTCGGTATTTCTTTGCTCATCTAAGCTAATTCCAAAGTGGGCGAAATACCCCATAGTTGTCTCACGAATAAGCGATGAGTTCTCCCCTATTCCGCCTGTAAATACAATAGCGTCTAACGTGGGTACGGCTACCATATAACCCGCGATGTATTTAGCTAAGCGATAGCAAAAAATTTCAATGGCCAATAATGCACCTTCGTGACCTTCAAGCGCCGCATCTTCAAGGGTTCGACAGTCGTTACTCAGCTCTGAGATACCAAGTAATCCAGACTGTTTGTTCAGTAAATCACTTATCTCATCTGCGGTTTTGCCAAGCTTCTTCTGCAGCGTTCCCGGTAGACTCGGATCTAAGTCGCCACAGCGAGTGCCCATAACTAAGCCTTCAAGAGGAATAAAGCCAAGGCTTGTGTCTACCGCCACACCTTTTTCTATAGCCGACACACTGCAGCCATTGCCTAGGTGGGCACTGATAATGCTGGTATCTGAAACCGGCTTCTCAAGAATTTTTGCCATGCTATCAAGTATGAACTTGTGACTGGTTCCATGGAATCCGTAGCGTCTTATGCCGTGCTCGCGATAAAGCGACATGGGTAAAGCATAAATAAAGGCTTTTTGGGGTAAGGTTTGAAAGAAAGAAGTATCAAATACGACTACGTGAAGCAGGTCAGGGTAAGCCTCTTGCGCCGTGACGATCCCCTTTAGGTTCGCCATATTATGAAGCGGAGCCATGCTTGCATAATCTTCAATTGCTTTTAGTACGCTATCATCGACAAGTGCAGCCTGCTTAAACTTTTCACCACCATGAACAACACGATGCCCTATTGCGATAGGCTTAACGCCCGTACTAGCGATAACTTCTGAAATTGCGCTTAACGCTTCGGTATGGCCAGCTTTTTCAGGTAGTGCGCGTTTTTCTTTTTTGCCGTTTAACTTGTAAGACAAACTAGCATCACTATTACCTAGTGCTTCAGCAATACCAGACAGTCCAGCCTCTCCAGTGTCAGCGTCAATTATCGCGAACTTTACGGACGAACTGCCGCAATTTAAAACTATAACTTCTTTCTTCATTTTTTAAATTTACAAATAAAAGTGGTAAGACATTTTGCTTAACCAAATTGTAGCATTTATAAACAACCGGATTGGTTAAACAATTGCTAAATGTTTTATAAAAAACATCGCATACACTTATTGTATGTGAGGTTTTTTCTCAATATTTATTGAAAAGCACGCGATTCATTTCATGCCGTAAAAAAAGAAACAAATAAAACCAATAAATACATACACTTAAAATTAAATCCAAGTTTTTTGGAAAAAATATGCATTTTCTTTCTTGAAAAGTATTTGGGCCATTCCTATATATGTTTTGTCGACGCTGAAAGGTCAGGTCGACAAAACCGCCGCCGCAGAGTCGGGGCATTTAAACTTTTAACATATTGCTTAATTTTGAGGATATGACTATGCGTACTATCGATCTATCTCCACTTTACCGTTCATTCATTGGTTCTGATCACCTAGCGTCATTAATTGATGCAGCATCTCGTGCTGAGAAGCAAAGTACCTACCCGCCGTATAACATAGAGTTACTTGGCGATGACAAGTATCGTGTAACCATGGCTATTGCCGGCTTTAGTAAAGACGACGTTTCTATTCAGGTTGAAGAAAACACGTTGACGATTACGGGCACGAAGAAAACGGAAGCGGACGATAAAGAAAGCAAAGAGCGTAAGTTCTTACACAAGGGCATTTCAGAGCGTAACTTTGAGCGTAAATTCCAACTTGGCGACCATGTAAAAGTGCTAGCTGCAGATATGGAAAACGGTCTGTTACACATCGATATGGAGCGAGTCATTCCTGAAGCCAAGAAGCCTCGTCAAATAGAGATTGGTTCTCGTTTAATTGAAAATTAATAGTTAGTTTCTTGGTTTGTTTCCCAACTTTTAGCGGCGCCTTTCGGCGCCGTTTTTTTGGGCTTAAAAAAATCGCTTTTCGTTGCCGCTTACCCGTTACTCACGCGTTGTCGATTTCAATGGCGTAATCAGCTTTACCCGATTCACCAGACTTAAAGTTACCTCGAAGGTTTTTTCCCGTCAGTTCACCTGTAGCAGACCCTTCAATTGATATAAATTCGCTGCTTGCAACTCCATTCTCAAACTTACCGGCATGCTGAAAAGTAACCGTGCCGCGCATACCGTTTACTACGCCAACGAAGGTTTCAAACCCGGTAAATTTGGCAGACATCTGAGATTGATAAGACATCAAAAACTCGACATTAGATTCGCCACTCATTTCACCAGAATACACCTGCTTAATACTAGCGTGAGATACCTTAATTCCCTCTGATCTTTCACTAAGTGTGTCTTCGTCCCATTGAGTAATGGAAAAACTTCCTTTGAACGCCATAAATATCTCTTTATAAATGGTTTTTAGTTATAAACTGTAAACCCTAGCTTCTCAGAAAGAAAAAAACAGTCAGCAAATTGTAACAGGGTGTTTAGATAATCCCCTTAAGCATGGCTAACCCCACTGCGTTACAGGTGCTTGCGTCCTTGATTTCTCCACGTTTTATTTTCTCCTTTAACTCATTTAAAGAGAGTGAAACAACGCGCAAGTCTTCTTCCTCAACATCGAGTTTTTGTGCGCCTTGGGTGAGGCCTTTAGCTATATAAATGTGATAACCCTGATTACAAAAACCGTATGCTAAATATTGAAAACCCACATATTCCATTGAATCTGCAGTTAAGCCAGTCTCTTCTTTAAGTTCACCTTTCGCCAATTCAACAGGGGCGACATCAGGGTTACTTTCCCATGCACCTTGAGGCAACTCAAGCTGGCGCTCTTTTATGGTATAGCGATATTGCTCAACCATGTAAACCGTATCGCCTTCTATCGGCAAAATAATAGCGAAGTCAGGCTTTTCCACCACGCCGTAAATGCCTTCGTTTCCACTGCTGCGTTGTATTTTGTCTTCTCTTACGCGAAGCCATTTGTTTTCGTACACAACTTTTGTATCTAGTGTTTTAATATCAGCCATGCCTCACTCCTCACTCACTGTCTTTTTCGTTTCGAAGAAAACCTGCACTTTCTTCCGTCTCTTTAAGTGTTAGGCGATCGTCAGGGTTTTTATTAAACGCTCGGGTTTGTTGATTAACTTGATGAATGGTACTTGCATTGGCTAAGTCTGATTCATTAGTGATTGAAGCGATGGTCTCTCTACCGCGTAAGAATGCTTTAATTTCGTCGACGATTTCCTTCAATTCTCCGTCGTTTTTGTTCATTCCCATTACAAAGCGCGGGGCTTCCAGATTGTTCATACCGCTAGTGGCGAATATAGAAGTGTTAATTCGGCTAGTAATGATCCACGGTGTGATACTGCTTCTAACTACGACATTTTCAGACCGTGTAGAATCGTGAATTGCCATACCTGTTGAAACTCTAGACTCGGTATACGTGCCTTCGGTTTTCATGTACATCAGCAAAGAGTTAAAGTTCAGCTCGCCCCAAAACATGTGAGACGCGTTATTTAAAATACTTCCTGCCGCTCTGAAAGTAAGCCAAGCGAATATCAGCATGAGCAAATTATTGACCATAGAAAAAGCATTGTTCAACAGTGCGCTGTTATCTACACCGATATTGATAACCAGATGTAGTAGCTCAGCGAGCTGTACGCCAGATGAGTAAAACAATACCGCGGCAACAACGACGGCAACTTGCGCAATGGCGCTCAGCGCTACTTTAGCCCCTTTGGGTAATGCTACCCCCTCACTGAGGGTTGGCTGAGTTTCTATCAGTAATTCCCCTTCAAAACTACCCTTCCCTTCAGCCTGCTCTTTAAGCTTAGGAACAAAATCGGCGTATATTCTGTTTGGGACTTCCTTGTAACGACGGTTGGCAAGCACGATGTTTTCTATATTGATAAAAATCTCATTGGGATGAACAGACTCTTGCATGTTTGCTCGAAATTCGCTGACGTCAGTTTGTGGTGTCACTAAATCCATGCGCTTTTTAAGTAATGGAAATACAAGACCTATCACCACGCCGATACTGATGAAAAGGTATACAAAGTTCAGCCAAGCGCTAAAAAAAGCGTGTTCTTCAGACCAGGTTTTAAGTTCATTGATATTACTTCCCACCACACCATCGAGAAACACACCCGCAACAAGAGGAACGACTAGTGCTAATCCAATGATTACACCAATTGACAACCCTCCCGCTTTAGCAAGTTGCGAGTTTCCTTCGTTATGGATGCCCTTTGCCGTAGAGGTCCAGTTGGCAACAAAATAGATAAGCAATACCAAAGAAAGAACAGGCATAACGACAATTTTTGCGACTTCACCTGCAAAGCCATTACTTACTAAAAAATAGACGATGGCGTAGGTAACTAAGCCCACGATAAGTGTCGCCCCCATGGCTAAAATTTCTTGGGCAAGATGGCGTAGCGGGTAAGGTAAGAAAACAAGCTTAGGAAAAACGCTGTGAACTAGCCGAGCGAGCCAGCCTTTTGGCTCCTCAAAGGTAGTATTTCGTCTTCCCATAAGCATAGAGTGCAGTGACTCTTTTGAGTAAAGCAGGGATTTTTGCTCTGCCTGAGCAGCATCTTGTTCAGATTTTGAGAAGTTGTAGGCCAGTGAAGTGGGAACTGTTCTACCTACAAAAAAGCGCATAAGTTGAAGGATACCAACCGCCGTATGGCGTATTCCCGATACCACTAAAACAAAACCAACCGCTAGCAAGGTATAGCCTTTCACCTTGTTGGCGTCAAATATTGCCGGCACTGTGAAAACAACGTAAACCGCTAACAATAGCGTTAAGACACCACCCAGTGTTCTAAGCGCTCCTTCTGTCTTAAATGGGTTCTTTATCCCTAGCGTCTGAGAACCAAAATCATAAGCCATGATGCATCCTTTCGAAAACAAAAGGAAAAATCATACTTAGTGTAAGTAGATTGAGCAATGATTTTAAGTAGAGCGCCCCGCCAGTCAGAGACTACAATTTTTTAAGCTCGGGCTATTAACCGTTCTTAATCTACGTTAAACCCCGCAATAGTGCGTTGCAGTAACTGGTTGTTGCGCTGCATTTCATAAGACAGCTCAGACAATTGTTGTGCAATGTGAAGTTCGTGCCGCGCCGCTTCCTCAACCGCTACTACATCTTTAGCTACCACTTCCGTGGTCACTGACTGTTGCTCGGCCGCAGACGACGTATTATTCGCCATAAGCTCGAGCTCGCACGCTGCTTCTTTCACCTTTTCCGCAGTTTGCCGACCTTCAATAGTTGTATTCATTGACGCTTCTATAGATATAACACCCTTATTGATATCATCGACAACAATTACGCTGGCGTCCTTTAGGCTCACTAACAGCGTAGATATTTTATCTGACGATTCCTTGCTACTTTGTGCAAGCTTTCTTACTTCGTCAGCAACGACGGCAAAGCCTCGGCCATGCTCCCCTGCTCTAGCAGCTTCAATTGCTGCATTAAGTGCGAGAAGATTAGTTTGGTCGGAAAGGGTATTGATAGTTTCCAGTATATTTCCTATTTCGCTGACTTTCATTTCCATTTGAGCGGCATTAGATTGAACATTTCGAATATCATCTGAAAGCACTACCATGCTCTTTCGTATATTGTCGTTGGCTAAGAGCGAATGGTCAGCTAAACGATCTAGGCTTTGACTCGCATTAAGCGTTGCCAACGAAGAACTGGCAATCTCACGGCTTGTTACCGCCACCTCTTCAACCGCCGATGCAATATTAGTGGTGAGTTGCTGAGTACTCCCAGCGTCACTTAGCATTTCAGCGCACGCCGTTTCTAAATTGTTTGATAATCGAGAGCTTGTGCTTATCGACTGGCCTAACCCCCGAATAAGGTCACGTAAAGCTAAGATGGTTGTGTTAACAGTACGAGATGCATCACTTCTTTCGAAGCAACGGATTAATGAAAAGGTGATAAAACCGATACATCTACAACTGGTTCCAGAGCTAAGTATAGGCCTCTTTGTAAAAGCGGTGGATTTTTATACTAAAAATCGCATGTATTTTGGGATAGGAAAACGCAAAAGTGAGCTAACGGGACAGCGTCATCACTTAATTTTATTCTTAAAGTACGAGCGCAGCAGGAACAGGGCTAACCGTTGAGTTCAATCAATGCTTAATAAACAACAATACACAGGCAAGAAAATTAAAAAACGCTTTGGCTTAACAGATTACAAATCCATGATCGGATTCAGAAGTTTTGTGACGGAAAATATAGCCAGCAGAAGGACTCTGCTGGCTTGCGTAGTTAGATATATTCTACTTCGATGATTTCAACTTCAACTGCGCCGGCTGGCGTTTGAATCGTTACCATGTCATCAAGCTCTTTACCTATTAGGCCACGAGCGATAGGTGAATTAACCGAAATCAAGTTGTTCTTAATATCAGCTTCGTCATCACCAACAATACGGTAGGTGGTTTCTTCATCGGTATCGACGTTTAGAATGGTTACGGTAGTACCGAAAATAACCTTACCCGTATTTTCCATTTTGGTAACGTCGATAATCTGTGCATTTGATAGCTTGCCTTCAATATCTTGAATGCGGCCTTCACAGAAGCTTTGCTGCTCACGGGCCGCGTGATACTCAGCATTTTCTTTTAAGTCACCATGTTCACGTGCTTCGGCAATAGACTCGATAATACGTGGGCGTGTTTTGGTTTTTAGCTCATTTAATTCGTCACGCAGCATTTGAGCGCCGCGCGCTGTCATTGGATACTGACTCATGAATACCGTCTCACTTAGCTAGTAATTTAAACAGAAAAGTGCGCCGCGAAGGCGCACTTTTTATTCGATCACACAAATGTAATATTGCTAGGATACCTCGTATCCTAGCGTATGTCATTAGTGTTTGAGTCTAGCGTGTAGTTCTTGAACTGACGCCACTTTATTGCGGTCATCAGCAGACTTAGCACGGATAGTTGCGAACGCTGCGTTCATTGTCGTGGTGTAGGTTACCTTGTTTAGCAAGGCTTCACGACGAATGTACACTGAGTCGGTGATGGCTTGACGACCTTCTGTTGTATTAATCAAATACGCGTATTCGCCATTTTTGATTGCATCAACAATATTAGGGCGGCCTTCAGACATCTTATTAACCACAGTACTCATGATGCCTGCATCATAAAGCTCGGTAGCTGTACCGCGGGTAGCTTCAATGCTGAAGCCCGCTTCAACCAACGCTTTTGCCAGAGCAATCATACGAGGCTTGTCGGTATCACGTACTGAAATAAGCGCTTTACCTTGCTTAGGTAGTGGCGCACCCGCACCTAAGTTAGCTTTAGCATAGGCTTCTTCGAAGGTATCGCCAACGCCCATTACTTCACCCGTTGAGCGCATCTCTGGGCCTAGCAGTGGATCAACACCTTGGAACTTAGCAAATGGAAGCACCACTTCTTTCACAGAGTAGAAAGGTGGAATCACTTCTTCTGTTACGCCCTGCTCGGCTAGGCTCACGCCAGCCATTACACGTGCTGCAACTTTAGCAAGAGGTACACCCGTTGCCTTAGAAACGAATGGAACGGTACGTGCTGCACGAGGGTTAACCTCGATTAGGTATACTTCACCATCTTTAATCGCAAACTGTGTGTTCATCAGACCGACTACGCCAAGTTCAAGCGCCATGGCTTTAACTTGTTCGCGCATGACATCTTGAATCTCTTTTGAAAGCGAGTGTGGAGGTAATGAACACGCAGAGTCACCAGAGTGAACACCCGCTTGTTCAATGTGTTCCATGATGCCGCCAATCACTACGTCTTTACCGTCGCAAATAGCGTCGATATCAACTTCAATAGCATCATCCAAGAAACGGTCTAGCAATACTGGCGCGTCGTTGGACACTTTAACCGCTTCATTAAGGTAACGCTTAAGATCTTTGAGGTCATACACGATTTCCATCGCACGACCACCTAGCACGTAGCTTGGACGAACCACTAGCGGGAAGCCAATCTCTTTAGCCATAGTTAGCGCTTGCTCAACGTTAGTTACCGTGGCATTCGCCGGCTGCTTGAGGTTAAGCTTGTTCACCATTTGCTGGAAGCGCTCACGGTCTTCGGCACGGTCAATCGCTTCTGGTGAGGTACCGATAACCGGTACACCCGCCGCCTCTAGTGCACGGGCAAGTTTAAGTGGCGTTTGGCCACCATACTGCACGATAACGCCTTTAGGCTGCTCTTTAGCAACGATTTCAAGTACATCTTCCAACGTTACTGGCTCGAAGTACAGACGGTCTGATGTGTCGTAATCGGTAGATACTGTCTCAGGGTTACAGTTAACCATAATGGTCTCGTAACCGTCTTCACGCATTGAAAGCGCCGCGTGAACACAGCAGTAGTCGAACTCAATACCTTGACCAATTCGGTTTGGACCGCCGCCCAAAACCATGATCTTGTCTTTGTCAGTTGGCGCTGCTTCACACTCTTCGTCATACGTTGAGTACATGTAAGCTGTACTGGTAGAGAATTCTGCTGCACAAGTATCTACACGCTTGTAGACAGGAGAAATACCAAAGTCACGACGGGTTTCACGAATATCGCTTTCTGCCACTTTGGTTAGCTCAGCAAGACGCGCATCAGAGAAGCCTTTACGCTTAAGTGCGCGCATAAAGTCAGCATCAATACCTGGTAAACCAAGCTCTGCTACTTTAGCTTCAAGAAGAATAAGATCTTCAAGCTGTACAAGGTACCAGCGGTCGATATTGGTAAGGTTAAATACCTCTTCAACCGTCATGCCCATACGGAATGCATCACCGATGTACCAAATGCGCTCTGCACCAGGCTGACGAAGTTCATAAACCACTTTATTGCGTGATTCAGGGTCTTCAAGGTCAACCATTGGGTTAAGGCCTGTCGCACCTACTTCAAGACCGCGAAGGGCTTTTTGCAGTGATTCTTGCTGGTTACGGCCAATGGCCATCACTTCACCTACCGACTTCATTTGAGTAGTCAGTCGGTCGTTAGCACCGGCAAACTTCTCAAAGTTAAAGCGTGGGATCTTAGTCACTACGTAGTCGATAGACGGCTCGAAAGATGCTGGCGTTAGGCCACCTGTAATGTCGTTTGCTAATTCATCTAGCGTATAACCTACCGCAAGTTTCGCTGCTACTTTCGCAATTGGGAAACCTGTTGCTTTCGAAGCAAGCGCTGATGAACGCGATACGCGAGGATTCATTTCGATGATTACTACACGACCAGTTTTCGGATCTACACCGAACTGTACGTTTGAACCACCGGTTTCAACACCAATCTCGCGCAGTACAGCCATCGCTGCATTACGCATTAGCTGGAATTCTTTGTCAGTCAGGGTTTGTGCTGGAGCAACTGTGATTGAGTCGCCGGTATGCACGCCCATAGGGTCGAAGTTTTCGATAGTACATACAATAATGCAGTTGTCTGCTTTATCGCGCACTACTTCCATTTCGTACTCTTTCCAACCTAGCAACGATTCATCAATAAGCAGCTCGTTGGTAGGAGAAAGGTCTAAGCCACGGTGACAAATTTCATTAAATTCATCAATGTTGTACGCGATACCGCCGCCGGTTCCACCCATGGTGAAAGACGGACGAATGATACAAGGGAAACCGATGCGGCTTAGTACATCGTGCGCTTCATCCATGCTGTGCGCGATTTCCGCACGTGGACATTCAAGGCCGATGTTTTTCATTGCTTTGTCAAAGCGCTCGCGGTTTTCTGCTTTATCGATTGCATCTGCCGTTGCACCTATGAGCTCACAACCGAACTCTTCAAGTACGCCGTGCTTGTCTAGCTCTAGCGCACAGTTAAGCGCAGTTTGTCCACCCATTGTAGGTAAGATGGCATCTGGACGTTCTTTTTCAATGATCTTGCGAACTACTTCCCAGTGAATAGGCTCGATATAAGTCGCATCTGCCATTTCTGGGTCGGTCATAATGGTTGCTGGGTTAGAGTTAACCAAAATAACACGGTAGCCTTCTTCTCGAAGGGCTTTACACGCTTGCGCGCCTGAATAATCGAATTCACAAGCCTGGCCGATAACAATAGGGCCAGCACCAATGATAAGAATACTTTGTATGTCGGTACGTTTTGGCATAGCGGGCTAATTCCTACTGCTTGTGTTGTTCAATAAGTTCGATGAAGTGGTCGAATAACGGTGCCGCTTCATGAGGACCTGGGCTGGCTTCAGGGTGACCCTGGAAGCTGAACGCAGGCTTGTCGGTGCGGTGAATACCCTGCAGCGACTTGTCGAACAACGAAATGTGAGTTACTTCTAGGTTATCTGGCAAGCTAGACTCATCAACTGCAAAACCGTGGTTTTGGCTAGTGATCATAACTACATTGCGCTTAAGGTCTTTAACCGGGTGGTTTGCACCGTGGTGACCAAACTTCATCTTCACTGTCTTCGCACCACTTGCGATAGCAAGTAGCTGGTGACCAAGACAAATACCAAATACAGGCGTACCGGTTTCGACGATAGTTTTGATTGCGGTTACTGCGTAGTCACATGGCTCTGGGTCGCCTGGGCCATTTGACAAAAATACACCATCAGGATTCATGGCTAGTACGTCTTCAGCAGGCGTTTGCGCTGGTACTAACGTAACTTTACAACCGCGGTCAGCTAGCATGCGAAGAATATTATTTTTTACACCGTAGTCAAAAGCAACAACGTGATATTTGAACTCGCTTGGTGTTACATAACCTTTACCAAGTTCCCAACTGCCTTCTGTCCATGTTTTTGGCTCAGTAATACTTACTACCTTTGCCAAATCCATGCCTTTAAGGCCAGGGAAAGCTTTTGCTTGCGCTAGTGCGCTAGACTCGTCTAATTCATCAGAGCAAATAATGCAGCCGTTTTGTGCACCTTTGTCTCGCAAGATACGCGTTAAGCGACGTGTATCAATGTCGGCAATACCCACAACGCCTTTCGCTTTAAGGTATTCAGACAAAGTTTGCTGTTGACGAAAGTTACTAGCAACAAGAGGTAGGTCACGGATGATTAGACCTTTCGACCAGATTTTATCTGCTTCGACGTCTTCTTCGTTAGTGCCGGTGTTGCCAATGTGTGGATAAGTAAGGGTGATGAGTTGTTCAGCGTAGGATGGGTCGGTGAGAATTTCTTGATAGCCGGTCATGGAAGTATTAAAAACGACTTCCCCAACGGCGGAGCCTGTAGCGCCTATCGCCGTACCTTTAAAAACAGAACCATCCTCTAACACCAAAAGGGCAGAATTAGCCAAGTCAACCTCCAGATTAAGGATAACTATGTGTTTGTGCAGTTTTCTGCACAAACCCCACAAAAAACGGGAGTTATTGATAACAATACATCCCGTTTTACGATCTTTGCAGCTAATAAAACCGCACTCTTCAGCCATTTTGGCGGCCTCAGAATACGAAATTCTGGCAAATTCCGGCGAGTATACATCACTGACCGAAAATGGCAAATTTATTTGTAATAATTTACTAAAATACCGCTTATACCACCATTTTTGCGCAGAACCACCGAAAGTACGGCTTATTGCTCATTTAAAGTGCAACTTTAGTTTAACACTTTGATAACGCCCTCAAGCTCGCCTGCTAATTTAGCTACAGCATACTGGCATAAAAACGCCTATAGCTTTAAATCCAGTACATCAACCATGGAGTATAGACCAGGTTCTTTTCCATACAACCACTTTGCTGCATGCACTGCACCTTTCGCAAAAGTAAGTCGACTTGATGCCTTGTGCGTAATCTCCAGGCGCTCACCAATATCTGCAAATAAGGCTGTGTGTTCACCGACAATGTCTCCGGCTCGAATTGTTGCGAAGCCAATAGTACCTTGGTCGCGTTCAGGCTCTTTTCCTTCTCTGCCGTATACAGCGCAGGTTTTTAAATCACGGCCCAATTCGTCGGCAATGGCTTCACCAATGGCCATGGCTGTACCAGAAGGCGCGTCTTGTTTAAATCTGTGATGTGCTTCTGTTATTTCGATGTCAGCCGTTTCACCCAGCACACTTGCAGCTTGTCGAACTAGGGAAAGCATTAAATTTACGCCCACACTGTAATTAGCCGCAAATACGATAGGTATATGCTTTGCTGCTTCGTCGAGTGCCGCTAACTGTGAATCGTTTAATCCAGTAGTTCCAATAACAACAGGCATTTTATTTTTAACGCACCACGTAAGATTACTTTCAATAACCGAAGGCAGGGTGAAATCGATCATTACATCTGCATCATTACCACTTAAATCTGATAGCGCAGTACAATCAACGTCTTTTTTGCCAATGCCCGCAAGTTCGCCCACATTTAGTCCAACCCAAGGTGAATCATCGCGTACCGTTGCCACGCTAAGTTGTGCATCGTCACTTAAATCTAGCGCTTCAACTAAAACCCGTCCCATACGCCCGTTGGCGCCAAATAATCCTACTTTCATTTTTTCGTTTTACACTTTTATAAACCTTCAACTGTGAGGCATTTTGCCAAATGCCGTCACTATTGCAATGTGAGATTCATATTAAATAGGCATAACAAGGAATCGGTAAGATTTAACTACTACCAATCTGCATAGTTCTTTGCCAAAACTTCAAGCTCGGATGTAAAAAAATTCAGTACACGATGCTTAGGACATGTTGAGCTTTACTGCGCATTTTTGATGCAAAGATCAACATGTCCTAATTGCAACACTAAGACAAACAGAGGTTTTCTGCCGTTGGGCCTACTTGTTTTATAGAGTAAGTTAAGCGACGCTATGGCAATTAACAGATGACCGAGTACTTATTCGTCACCGCTGAACGGCAAGTGTGGATAAGTCAGAATACAACCCAACTAAATTTACTATGCAAAAAACTCTTATATGGGATATTCCCACCCGGCTTTTTCACTGGCTTATTGTAGCGAGCCTTTTAGCGCAATATGCAACAGTTGAATGGCTTGAAAACAAAGTGCAATGGCACTTTTACATTGGGTACTTCACCTTATTCCTTATCGTTTTCCGCATAATCTGGGGATTTGTTGGTACGCAACACGCGAAGTTCAGTAGCTTTATTACTGGTCCCAGAAAGGTTTTCAATTATATAAAAACCTTATTTAATAGGCAGTCCGAACCCGCTATTGGCCACAACCCTTTAGGCGGATGGTTTGTCGTCGTTATGCTAGTGTTGCTTACCATACAAGCGGTATCGGGATTGTTCATGACCGATGATATTTTCTTAGACGGTCCCTATCGCCAGTTAGCCGGAGAAGAAACACTAGCGCTAATGAACACTCTGCATCACCTTGCCTTTGATGTGTTACTTTACGTTATCGCACTTCATATAGGCGCGGTAATATTTTACAGCGTGTATAAGAAGCAAAAATTGGTTCCTGCCATGGTGCATGGCAATAAGGAGTCAGCAACAGCAGGTATTACTGACTCGCGAATTCTTCGTGCTTTTGTTGTGGCGCTCATCGCCGCAGCAGCTGTATATGTGGCTATTGAAGTATACCCGCCAGCTCCACAGGCAGATGAATATTACTACTAGCTAAACAGCCGTGGGCTTGTTGACCAAGCCCTTCTCTCGCATGAGCGTCTCAATCTCACTTACGCTTGACGGATCATCGATGGTTGAGGGTACGGCAACAGATTCATTGGCTGCAATTTGACGCAGCAGTTTGCGGAGTATTTTACCTGAACGGGTTTTGGGTAAACGATTGACGACGATGGCTCGCTTAAAGCACGCCACTGGCCCGATTTTATCTCGAACCCGTTGAACCAAATCTTGCTCAAGTGCCTGTTCATCAACGGTAACGCCGTCTTTTAGCAGTACCAAGCCAACTGGCAATTGCCCTTTCAGTGCATCATGGATGCCTATTACACTACATTCAGCAATGGCAGGATGTCCTGCAAGCACTTCTTCCATTTCACCGGTAGATAACCGGTGCCCGGCAACGTTTATGACATCGTCGGTGCGACCCATTATAAATACGTAGCCATCTTCATCTACGTACCCGTTATCTCCGGTACTGTAATACCCTTCAAATTCTCGTAAATAGCCATCAACAAACCGTTGATGGTCTTGCCAAATCGTTGTCAAACAACCTGGGGGAAGCGGTAACTTGATAGCAATAGCGCCTTTTTCACCGGTTATTTGCTGTTCATCAGCTCCTTGCAATACCTTTACGTTAAACCCAGGTGTAGGCACGCTTGATGAACCGGGTTTCGTAGCCATTGGCTCAAGCCCCATCGGGTTTGAACAAATTGGCCAGCCAGTTTCGGTTTGCCACCAATGGTCGATAACAGGAACACCTACTTTCTCGCTCGCCCAGAAATATGTTGGTGGATCTAGACGTTCACCCGCCATAAATAAGGTACGCAAGCTCGACGTATTGTATTTAGATAAAAACTCAGCATCAGGGTCCGCTTTTCGTATCGCTCTAAATGCTGTTGGAGCTGCAAAAAGCACATTCACTTTGTGAGACTCTATCATACGCCAAAATGCACCGGCATCAGGAGTGCCAATGGGCTTTCCTTCGTACAGTACCGTCGTTGCGCCTTTTATGAGCGGGCCATAGACAATATATGAATGACCGACCACCCAACCAACATCCGATGCAGCCCAAAAAATATCGTTCTCACTAATACCGTAAATCGCGCCCATTGAATAATGAAGAGCAACCGCGTGCCCGCCATTATCTCGAACGACCCCCTTGGGTTTACCGGTTGTACCTGAAGTATAAAGAACATAAAGCGGGTCAGTTGCATCGACGGCAACAGGAGAAGCTGGCACGCTAGCTTCAACCAGAGAGAGCCAATCGTGGTCAGTTGCTTCATTTAACTCAGCAATTAACTGAGCGCGTTGATACAACACGCATGCCTGTGGTTTGTGCTCTGCTAATGATATTGCTTCATCAACAAGAGGTTTGTACGGTAGAACTTTATTGCCTTCAATGCCACATGACGCAGTAACAATAACTACCGGTTTTGCGTCATCTATTCGTACTGCAAGCTCATTTGCGGCAAAGCCACCAAACACCACAGAGTGCACAGCTCCCAAACGGGCGCAAGCAAGCATCGCGATCACTGCTTGCGGGATCATGGGCATGTAGATAATCACGCGGTCGCCTTTCGTCACACCCAAGCGAGATAAGCCGCCTGCGAACTCGGCAACACGGTTTAATAGCTCTTTGTAAGTAAAGTGCTGAGTGGTTTGTGTAACAGGTGAGTCATAAATAAGCGCGGTTTTATCGCCACGACCATTTTTTACGTGATGATCAAGTGCTAAATAGCTGGTGTTAAGCTGCCCTCCCCTAAACCAGTCGAAGTAATCATTATCTGTAGGTTGGCATCCTTTTTGAGGAGGTTGAAACCACGCTAGCTTTTGTGCTTGTTCTAACCAAAACTCATCGGGGTGCTGGGTCGAGGCAATATATTCATCTTTATAAGTCATAACCATGTCCTGAGTAGGGTTTATCTTCACCCTACGATAGTTACATGACATCTACTAATAAGACTTCAGGCGTAGATCGACTAACAAATTGATTTACATAAATTTAAACTTTATCTATCCATTTGATAACAAGAGGTGTCGAAGAGGTTGTTTCAACGCATACTTGAATAAGCCCTCGACTGCGTAAGGTTAACTACCTTCTTTATATTGCTTCTCACTAATTTTACTTTTCCAATCATCTACACTCATGGGTTTATCTAAGTAATATCCCTGAAATGCTCCGCAACCACATGCCTTAGCTTGATCTAATTGACCCGTTGTCTCTATTCCCTCAGCTACGGTATTTATGTGTAACGCTTTGGCCATGTTGCAAATACTTGTAACCAATAATGTTTTTTGCTGCGAGCCTTCCATCGCTTCGACAAATACCCTGTCTACTTTCAGTTCGGTAATTGGCAAATCTTGAAGATAATTTAAATTTGAGTCACCAAGACCAAAATCGTCGATAGACAAACTAAACCCTTGTTCCGCTAATTCTCTAACGCGACGTTGAATAACGCTCACCCCTCTTATCAATGCACCTTCAGTGAGCTCTAGAGTTAAATTTTTGTGTGACACTCGCCACTTATTTACTATTGCGACAAACTTACTCACAAAATCAGCTCGCGCTAAGTGCTTTGCACTGATATTAACAGACAACTTAGTGTTAATTTTCTTTGACTGGCATTCACTAAGTAACCCGCAGGCTTCGTTACACACCCAAAGCCCGAGTTCAGCAATAAAATCATTCTCTTCGGCAATAGGAATGAATTCAGAAGGGCTTACTGTACCCATATGAGGATGCTTCCACCTTAACAACACCTCTGAGCTTATAACGCTCTGCGTTGCATCGTATTGAGGTTGAAGCTCAATATATAACTCGTTGTTAGAAATAGCCCTGCTCAGAGAGTGTTTAATGTAATTGTACCGCTCGATATCAATTGCATTAACATGAAAATACTCGTGCTCCGACTTAAAAGTAGAAGTATTTTTTACCTCTCTTAAAGGTTTTCTCGACAATAGTTCTTTTATCTTTTTAAACGAAAAATGCTTTGTTGGAACCGTGCAACTTATGGTTTGCGTTTCAATATTTAAGAGGCTGTTGTGCAGGGTTATTGGCGCTAGCACGTGATCGTGGATAAGAATAGCGCAATCGTGTGCAGCATTTAGAGACTGTGCTTCTTCACTAAAATATTGATGAAGATGAATATAAAAAGCACCTCTCTCACATTTGAATATACTGGCTGAATTGCGCTTGTTAATTTCGAATATGCGAATGAAGCGACTGGCCAAAATTCTCAGAATATAATCTATCGTTGGCTCCCCAAACGCATTTTCGTATTCTTTTATGTTACAGATAGCAACGCGCATAAACATGGCAAATGGTTTAGATGACTTGTCGTCATGAGCTTTATCGCCAAGGTATCGCTCAAATTGGTGTAAGTTCGGAAGACCTGTCACCGTATCGATTAAAGCGAGTTGTTTGTAATGCTCAATTTCGTGGTTTTGATTAGTGATATCGCGCACTGAGGCGATAATTAATTGTTGATTATGTACAGAGCATTTCGACAAATTAACTTCACAGGCAATACGTTTACCATTTTTATGGCGAAGACATTCGTTTACCGAGCCATTTTCGCTACACCATGCTAAACCCGCTGGTATGTTTATGAAACAAGAAGGCGCATCGGTATTTTGCACCTTGGTTGATATTAATTTTATATCTTGGCCAATCAGCTCTTCGGGCTCAAAGCCTAATACAGAATAAACGCGTTCATTTGCAGTTAGAATAGTGCCATGTTCATCTATGCTTAACACCACGCTATCCACATTATTCAATAAACTGGTCAGATAATCTGTGTAGTTATGTTGTGAATCCGATAGACGCTGTATTTCCGTTTCATCCTGCACTGCGCCATAAAGCCGGGTTAATTTAATTCCGCTAGCATTTCCTCGCTGAACCTGTAAGAACACGGTTAGTTTTATACTTTTTCTGCGACCTTGCTTGTCGTGAAATTCAAAGTGCTTCACGAACTCTCTATCTTCTTTAAGCGCTTTAAAAACGCGCTGCTTTAAGTCTCTTCTATCACTCGAGGTAAGCATATCGAGCACTTCATTAATGCCGACGCTTTTTACACGAGGTAAGCCTAATAAGGCTTTCATCACCTCAGTCAGAGAAAGTACGCCTGTGAATCTGTCAATCTCCCACGCGCCCACTTTAGAAATTGAACTCACCTCTTCTAACAAGGCAAGCTGTTCGGATAACTTGTCTGAATAGGGATGACGCGCCAGCTCATATTGGTAACTAAGCTCTACTTTTTGGCGCGTAATATCTATCAATGTATGTTGTAGAGGGCTCAATACACTGTGGCGTACAAAAGTGAGAACAACACCCAATACTTCATTTTGCATATCTCGCACGGTAGCAACTACTACATAGCTATCAGCATAATGTTCGAGTGAAGGGGGAAAGATAAAATCTTTGCAAGGTATTGGAGCGCTCAAAGGTGTAAGCGGGAGCATGAGCAATACATGTGAAGGAAAAACAACACTCTCGGCTTCTAATGATAGGTGGTTTACGTCGCAAGATAATACCGTTGCTCTTCCATTGCTAGGGTTTACCGAGGCAAGTAATATACACAGAGCCTCTGTTTTCGTTCGACTTTCATTGAGCAACACAGAAATGTTTTGCTGTGTTGTGCGCATGGTTGACAACATGCGTTCACTGCGTAAATCCATCTAAGCAAACCTTTTGATATCTCTTCGAATTCAGCACAAACGATAGCAGCACGACAATAAAAGGATGAAAAGTTGTGTCGTGGTTTTAAGCGCGTTACAAGTTTTGCTGTTTCAGTTGTCTACGAGCTGTTTTATATTTTTTAAAAGCAGGACCTGCGAAGATTGGGGACCTAAACGCGTACCTTCAGTCGAAGAAAATTATCGCCAAGCCTGAGTGTTTAACATAGCCAAGAATTGTACAAATTTCCAGAAAAAACCCATTGAAACGTTTCGAACCCGCGGAAAGTTCTTATTATTACGAATTAACTATTTGAAATCCGGGATAGTACTTGCGAGCTCTTTTATCTGAACAGGATCTAACACTACTGAGCTTAGCGCGCTAGAAACAGTTTGCCGACATCGCTAAACGGAGATACTAATTCCGCCATTTTGGCCCGCTATTCATTGATATATTTTGCGGTACACGCAATCCGGGTATTGAAACGTAGTGTGTGGCGATGCCTGATGCTTATTACCTACAAAGCCCTGGACGAAAAAGTACACTGCTGTTTGAGGAAGGTTGCGAGTCTGCGCTTCAGCGCCATTCTCAATTTATCTATATGATTTAATTATAAAATACTAATTAACACATCGAAGTATTAATCGAGGTTTTGGGTCAGTAAAATGCAATAGGCACATTCTTACTGACCCGATATTAGAGCGCTTTCACGTGTTGAAAAACAAGCTTGGGCTAGTCCTTCTTATAGTCGTCATGGCATGATTTACAGCTTGCACCAATTTTACCGATTGCACCTCTGTACGCGCTTTCATCACCCGCTTTAACAGCTGCTTGAAGCCCTTGCGCTGCCGTTTTAAGTGCCATCACTTTCTTTTCTACATCTGAGAAATTTTCCCAAATTTCATCTTTTGCGCCAGTTTCAACGTCAAACTTACGGGTATCAACTGATAAATAATCGCCCATCATGTCAGCAAGTTGTTCTAGACGTACGGCATTTGTTTCCATAACGCTTTCGTCAAATGGTAGAGCACCTTTTGCCATGCCACCTAACGGTCCCATGTTACTGCGTACTAACTGAAAAACGGCCTGGCGATATTGTGTTGCAGCTCCCGCGTGTTTTTCTGACGTTGCTTCTGTCACGTCAGCAGCTAATACCGAGCCTGATAAGATTGCGCCTGCCGTGGCAGCGCTCAGTAGCAATTTACTTGAAAATTTCATGCCTGTTCCCTTGTTAGGTAAATATTATTCATTGGTCTCAAACGGGCTTTTAAGCCTTGTAATCAACAAGCTAAAAGTCCCGATACTTGGGTTATCGTGACGAATAGTCGGATGATGCGCAAGATTTTTAGCGGTAAAAGTAAGTAAAGAAAAGACTAACTCCCCCTTTCCTTCTTAAAGTGAGCACTTTCTATTACAAATACCAATCTGCATAGATAATTGGCCCCTCATAAGAGCGCGTTTAAATGCCTTTCAAAAATAAAAAAGCCCTCAACTGAGGGCTTTCAAATAAAGTATGTACTACTAAGCAATTAGTTCGTTAAATCGTCAAAGAACTTTTTAACGCCGTCAAAGAAGCCTTGCGCTTTCGGGCTATGCTTACTTGACGCTTTACCCATCGACTCTTCAAGCTCTTGAAGTAGTTCTTTTTGGCGAGATGATAAGTTTACTGGTGTTTCGACCACAACCTTACACATTAAGTCGCCCATGGCACCACTTCGCACTGATTTAACACCTTTACCACGTAGACGGAACATTCGGCCAGTCTGCGTTTCAGGGCTGATTTTCAGTTTTACTTTCCCATCTAGCGTTGGCACTTCTAGCTCGCCGCCAAGGGCTGCCGTAGTGAAGCTTAACGGTACTTCACAGTACAAATTGTTGCCATCGCGCTTAAAGATATCGTGCTCACGTACGTGGACCTGAACGTATAAATCACCTGGAGGTGCACCGTTCTCCCCAGCTTCACCTTCGCCTGATAGACGAATACGATCACCAGTATCTACGCCAGCTGGAATTTTAACGTTAAGGGTCTTGGTCTTTTCTTTACGACCGTGGCCATGACAGCTGTTACAAGGATCTTCAATGATCTTGCCTTTGCCCGAACACGTGGGGCAAGTCTGCTGAACAGCAAAGAAACCTTGGCGCATTTGAACTTGGCCATTGCCGTGACAGGTTGGACAGGTCTTAGGTGAAGAGCCTTTCTTCGCACCAGAACCATCGCAGACTTCACACTCGACCAAAGTTGGTACGCGAATATCTACGCTCTTGCCACGAACCGCTTCTTCAAGCGTTAGCTCTAAGTTGTAGCGAAGGTCTGAACCTTGACGTGCGCGAAATTGACGACCTCCTCGGCCACCGCCGAAGATATCACCAAATACATCACCAAAAATATCGCCGAAATCGGCACCACCACCGAAGCCACCGCCACCACGGTTAGGATCTACTCCCGCGTGGCCATATTGGTCGTATGCTGCACGTTTCTGCGAATCTGACAGAATTTCGTAGGCTTCCTGGATTTCTTTAAATTTATCTTCCAGGCCTTTATCGCCTTGCGTACGGTCAGGGTGATATTTCATCGCCAGCTTCTTATACGCCTTTTTAATTTCGCGTTCGCCTGCGCTTTTATCTACCCCGAGTACTTCGTAGTAGTCTCGTTTCGACATATCGTTTACATATCCTACTTTTTGTCGATAAGCATTTTATGCTCATCGAATCTACATCTGACTGTTGTGAAAATAACCTGAACACACATTCAATAAAGCCAAGTCATTTACACAACAAAGGCGCAACAAGAAATTCCTGCTGCGCCTGAACTGCTTACACGGCCCGCTAACATGCTAAGTAACGGGCCTGACACAACAGTTTACTTCTTGTCGTCGTCTTTCACTTCTTCGAATTCAGCGTCAACAACGTCATCGTCTGCTTTACCAGAAGATGCTTGCTGCTCTGCACCTTCTGCGCCACCGGCTGCAGCTTGCTGAGCTTGCGCCGCTTCCATCAGCTTGCTAGATGCTTGGATAAGCTCTTGCGTTTTCGCTTCGATGTCCGCTTTGTCTTCGCCTTTAACTGCAGTTTCAAGTGCTGAAAGTGCTTCTTCGATTGGCGCTTTGTCTTCTGCACTTAGTGCATCGCCAACTTCTTCAAGCTGTTTACGTGTGGCGTGAACCATACCGTCAGCTTGGTTACGCGCTTGAATCAGCTCTTCAAACTTCTTATCAGACTCTTTATTCGCTTCCGCGTCAGCTACCATTTTTTCTACTTCTTCATCGCTTAGGCCTGAAGAGGCTTTGATAGTGATCTTCTGCTCTTTACCTGTGTCTTTGTCTTTCGCAGACACGTGTAGGATACCGTCAGCATCAAGATCGAATGTTACTTCGATTTGCGGTACACCGCGTGCTGCTGGACGAATACCTTCTAGGTTGAACTGACCAAGAGACTTGTTGCCACTTGATTGCTTACGCTCACCCTGTAGTACGTGTACTGTTACCGCAGACTGGTTGTCTTCAGCAGTTGAGAACGTTTGCGACTTCTTCGTTGGAATTGTCGTGTTCTTCTCGATAAGCACAGTCATCACGCCACCCATAGTCTCGATACCTAGAGACAGAGGTGTAACGTCTAGAAGTAGTACGTCTTTAACGTCACCTGACAGTACGCCACCTTGAATTGCTGCGCCTACTGCAACTGCTTCGTCAGGGTTTACGTCTTTACGTGGCTCTTTGCCAAAGAATTCAGTCACGTACTTCTGTACTAGCGGCATACGAGTTTGACCACCAACTAGGATGATGTCGTTGATGTCGCCTACAGAAAGATCTGAATCAGCTAGTGCCTTCTTAAGCGGCTCAAGTGAATTCTTAACTAGGTCTTCAACCAAAGACTCAAGTTTTGCACGAGTAAGCTTAATAGCTAAGTGCTTAGGACCTGTTGCATCTGCAGTGATGTATGGCAGGTTAACTTCGGTCTGTTGAGAAGAAGAAAGCTCAATCTTCGCTTTTTCACCCGCTTCTTTAAGACGCTGCATAGCAAGCGGATCTTTACGAAGGTCGATGCCTTGGTCTTTCTTAAACTCTTCAACTAGGTAGTTGATAACACGGTTATCAAAGTCTTCACCACCAAGGTGAGTATCACCATTAGTTGCTAGTACTTCAAACGTGTGTTCGCCGTCTACTTCATCGATTTCGATGATAGAGATATCGAACGTACCACCACCTAAGTCGTATACTGCAACAACGTTGTCGCCTTGCTTTTTGTCCATGCCGTAGGCAAGAGCAGCAGCAGTTGGCTCGTTGATAATACGCTTAACTTCAAGACCAGCGATGCGACCCGCGTCTTTAGTTGCTTGACGCTGAGAATCGTTGAAGTAAGCAGGAACAGTGATAACTGCGCCAGTTACTTCTTCGCCAAGATAGTCTTCAGCGGTCTTCTTCATTTTCTTAAGTACTTCAGCAGAAACCTGAGGAGGCGCCATTTTTTCGCCTTTTGCTTCTACCCACGCATCACCGTTATCAG
Organism: Alteromonas sp. MmMcT2-5; assembly: GCF_022348315.1. Lineage (NCBI taxonomy): Bacteria > Pseudomonadati > Pseudomonadota > Gammaproteobacteria > Alteromonadales > Alteromonadaceae > Alteromonas > Alteromonas sp. MmMcT2-5. The sequence continues at coordinate 35,437 of NZ_JAKRFB010000016.1, forward strand.
CACCTACTATTTTGAAAGGCATGATGTCGATGTCGCGCTGTACTTCTTTATCTTGGAAGCGACGACCAATTAGACGCTTAATTGCGAATAATGTGTTAGTCGGGTTAGTTACCGCCTGACGCTTTGCAGACTGACCAACTAATGTTTCACCATCGTTTGTGTAAGCGATGATTGAAGGGGTTGTACGATCGCCTTCCGCGTTTTCAATTACGCGAGGTTTGTCGCCGTCTAGAACTGCGACACATGAATTCGTTGTACCTAAATCGATACCAATGATTCTACCCATTTTGTGTCTCCGAATGATTTTCTTAATACTGTACTTTTAGTGGGGTTATTCCCCGTCTTTTCAATAGATGCCAGTAAAAAAACTGACATTTTTGTGTGTTTGTCGCAAAAAGCGTAACTTACGCTTGCGTATCCACACCGCCGCTTGGTGCACGCGATACCATAACCATGGCAGGGCGTAGCAAACGACCATTAATCTGATAACCTTTCTGCATCACAGCCATCACTGTATTTGGCTCGTGGTCTGCACTTTCTTGCATCGACATTGCCTGATGCAAATCAGGGTTAAAGGCTTCACCCTGCGGATCAATAAGGCTTAATCCAAATTTCTCAATAGTGCTTAAGAAAGTTTTGTGGGTCATTTCCACACCTTCTAAAAGCGGCTTAACTGCTTCATTGTCGCCATCGGTCATTTCGATCGCACGTTCTAGGTTATCGATAACCGGAAGCAATTCGCCAGCAAAGCGTTCAAGAGCAAATTTACGCGCCTTTTCTACTTCACCTTCTGCACGACGACGTGCATTGTCAGCGTCTGCGCGCGCGCGAAGCACGCCATCTTGCTGCTCTTTGATTGTGGCTTGCGCCTCAGAAAGTGCCGTTTCTAGCTCGTAAATGCGTTGTGCATTTTCATCAAGCTCTACGCCTTCTGCTTGTGACGCTTCTACTTGCGCTTCTTCAGCATTTTGTACAGTTTGATCAACTGTATTTTCTTGTTCTGCCTGCACGTCGCGATTATCGCTCATGCCTACCTCCAAACGTTTTTCTTAATTAGGCATTGCCCAATAACGTTAAAATTATTGGGAATAAGTCTGTTGCGCTTAGTTATGGGGCTAGATTTAAGGTGTTCAAGGGTATCCACAATATTTTTGTGGATGTAATGCTAAAAAATTTATAAGTAGGGAAATGAGACTAACGTACTCATGTCAATTCGCTAACGCCAAGCTCAACCTAGGTATATTCACTTCGGCTCAAATGCGGTGCATATCCCCCCGCCATTAAACCTATTGTTTGCCCGGAGAGCTCCAATATCTACTGCCCTGTTCCGTGAACCTGTGACGAGTGTAAAAACCGTGTTAATGTAATTTCCAGAGAAAAGCGCACTACTACCATTTCAACTCATCGAGCGCTACGAGACGGAATATCTATGCTAAGTATCTGGACGGTTGGCACTATTGTTGGTTGTTATCTCCTCGCGCTTTTCGCTTTAGCATTTTGGGGCGATAAGCGTTTACGTGACAACCGGCAACACCCAATATTGTACAGCCTTGGATTGGGCGTGCATTGTACATCTTGGGCATTTTTCGCCACTACCTCTCAAGCAGCACAATATGGCTGGGCAGTTATCCCTACTTATTTAGGGATTATGCTGACTATGGCATTTGCGTTTCCTGTGGTGCTTCATATAAGCAGACTGTGTCAACAACACAACATCAGCTCTTTAGCAGACCTCATCTCACTTAAATACCAGCACTCCCACTTGATTGCCGCGCTTATCACTTTACTGTGTTTTTTCGGTGTAGTGCCCTACATCGCCCTGCAGTTAGACGCCATTACGAAATCAATAAATTTGTTGACTGACGACGCGCATACAAGCACGCCATGGTTAAGTATCTACGTAGCTATCTTGCTCGCATTATTTGCCATTATCTTCGGTACCCGTACACTCAACTTGACCGACAAACACCCCGGTCTGCTACTTACTATAGCGTTTGAATCGGTTATAAAGCTTGTTGCCCTGTGCGCTATAGGTGTTTTCGTTTGCTTCTATCTGTTTGATGGTGTGTTGGATTTGGTGTCTAACGCCGCCTCAAATGCCAGTGCTCGAGAAGTCATTTATGCTGATAGCGCACCCTGGGTTTATGTATCACATGTTGTTTTGGGCGTTTGCTCTATGTTCGTTTTGCCACGACAGTTTCATATGAACTTCGTTGAGCAGAACGGTGAGGGGGAGCTTAGAACAGCAAGGTGGCTATTTCCCCTCTATTTATTTGGCATGACCCTTTTTATTATTCCTATTGCACTTGCAGGAAAAATGCTGCTGCCAGCGGATACGAGCTCTGATGCGTATGTGCTTGCCCTACCTTTATATGCTGAAAATATCGCGCTGTCGTCATTTGCTTTCATAGGAGGTCTTTCTGCAACCACCAGCATGGTGATTGTTGCAACCTTGGCGCTGGGAATAATGATCTCGAACAATGTTGTCACGCCACTTTGGCTAAAAGCGCGACTAAAGACTTCGCCCAACCGTTCAATGCAGCCAAACAAAATACTGTCTATACGTCGTATTACCGTTGTGGTCGTACTTAGCATTGCGCTCTGGTATCACTTGAATATAAGTCAGGCTGCACCTCTGGTTAAAAGCGGGGTGATTGCTATTGCATTATTAGCACAGTGCATGCCTGCACTTATGTTTGGTCTTTACTGGCCGAAAAGCAACAAAGCTGCCGCTATTTGCGCCTTATTGGTAGGGTTCACATGTTGGGCAGCATTCCTCCTCTACCCAAGCTTACTGTCGAGTTATTATTTCAACCCAGCACCCACTGACCAAGCGCTTGGTTTGGGCTTTGCCTTTTCCTTATTGGCTAATTGCCTAACATTCATTACGGTTGCATTGATTACATCAAGACGTGGCATGAAGCCAAATGATACGCTCCTCACAAATCACGACACACCTCGTTTACTGGTAAAAGTGAGGGACTTAATTGCACTCACCGAACGTGTGCTCGAAAGTGCCACGCACTCTCAACTGGTTAAGCAGCTATCAGTTGACGTCAATCGCGCCGCTAGCAGTGGTTATGCCAGTCAGGCGCTTATCGACAGGGTAAATAAGTTGCTTGCTGCACAAGTAGGAGCACCTAGTGCTCGTATATTACTGGGTGCCATAGCAGATACAGGCAGCGATAGCTTTCCAGAACTGGTTGACTGGGTAGAAGAAGCTTCTCAGTCATTTCAGTTTAACCACGAAGTACTTCAATCGTCAGTGCAAAACATTGAGCAAGGCATAAGTGTGCTTGATGACAAACTGCAGCTACTGGCGTGGAACGAACGTTACGTGGAATTATTTGCCTACCCTAAAGGATTTCTAAAAGCGGGCATGCCCATTACCGATATACTTAGCTACAACGCAAACCGAGGGTTGTTTAGCCCCTCATCTATCGAAAAGCGCGTTAGCTACATGCTGGAAGGCACCCGTCATAAACATATTCGCAAACAGCCTGACGGAAAAGTGATTGAACTTAACGGCGCGCCGCTACCTGGTGGCGGCTACGTGACTACCTATAGCGATATCACTGAATACATAGCAATTCAAAAAGAATTAGAAAGTGCAAAAGAAGACTTGGAGGCAAGGGTTGCGCAGCGTACAGCAGAATTAGAAGAAGCCAAACAACACGCTGACAAAGCTAACGAGAGCAAAACGAAATTTCTGGCCGCAGCTGGGCACGACCTCATGCAACCTTTCAACGCCGCAACATTATTTGCCAGCATGCTCAGCAAAAAGACGCAAGGCAGTGAACTGGCCACACTATCTGAAGGCGTGGTGAATTCTTTGGACAATGCTCAGAGCTTACTTTCAATGCTACTTGATATGACGAAATTAGACGCTGGCGTGCTTACCCCTCAAAAGACTGAATTTCCAGTCAGTGATATGTTGTCTTCATTGGTGCAGGAATTTAGTGTCATTGCAAAGGAAAAAGGTATTGAGCTCAGGTATGTACCGACCAAAGTTATGGTGTACTCGGACAAAGTGCTACTGCGACGGGTGCTTCAAAACTTGCTGTCCAACGCAGTCCGCTATACCGCAAAAGGTCGTATTTTGGTGGGCGTGAGACGCACAAGAATCACAAATACCGAGCAGGTTATAAAGCTTTGTGTTTACGATACTGGGCTAGGTATCGCCGACCACCAACAGCATGAAATATTTAGTGAGTTCCACCAGCTAGAGAGCAACAACAAAGGCGAAGGAATTGGATTAGGCCTGACTATTGTAGATAAGATATGTCGGCTACTCGGTCATGAAGTCGGGCTGACTTCATCGCCAAATAAAGGAAGCTGCTTCAGTGTGGCTGTATCTAGAGCATTTCAAAACGAAGCCTCGATACCCTCCGCGCACGTAAGTAACACTAATCATGTTGACTCCCCTTTCAATAAATCGGTATTAACGAAGAACTCAGCAAGTGCGCCAAATAATTCAGTAAGCGTTCAAAAAAGCGCATTAGACAGCCGTTTTCGCCCTGTCTCCTCGCACTCCCATCAAATGCCCTCTTTAGACTCAGCGAATAAAAACAACAATGCATTTTTAAAAGACACCCGTTTTCTACTTGTAGAAAATGACGAGCAAGTGGCAAATGCAATGTGTACCTTACTGAGAGATTGGGGAGGGAGTACAACATTGATAGCGGGCGGAGCAGAAGTGTCGAGCATTTCACAAGAACACTTTGATGTGCTCGTCGCCGATTATCACCTAAATTATGGCGAAACCGGTTTTGACGTTGCAGCGATTCTTTCTGAAAATAACGTGAGTTTTGCCTTAAAGATTTTAGTCACTGCCAACAGAAGTAACGACATAAGAGAGGAAGCGGCGGAGCAACAATTTAGCTACCTGCCAAAACCCTTAAAACCTGCGGCACTTAAGCGACTGCTAAAGCAATCGCTTGTTTAATAGAGAACTCGTGATCGCATTTGTAGTACGGCAATAAATATTTCATCTTCTTTTGGTAGTGGGTTTGCATCAAAATACTTTTTACTTTTGCGCTATCACAGGAATGTAAGGAGATCGATTGAACACGACGAGCTGCATTGTAAAAATGCCTTTTCAAAAAGGAAACAAGGCAAGTACGGGTGACTAACCGCGCACTCCTTCTCAAAAAAATATGAGCTGTCTCGGCTTACTTCTTGTTTTGTACTGTGCTCAACTTAAATGCATTGCATTTTTGAACGCGATACCGGCCTTGGTTCTGTTAATAACACCAAGCTTTCTCAATACTGCAGATACATGCTGTTTAACGGTGGACTCAGAAATGGCCAGTTCGTAAGCAATCTGCTTGTTAAGCAAGCCGTCTGATACCATTCGCAACACTTTAAGTTGGTGAGGGGTAAGTTGCTTTAATCGGTTTGTGAAATCATCTTGGCCAGAGTGGCCATTCGCATTCGATGCAGTGGCATTTGGCATCGTAGCTGATGCATTGTGAACTGAAGGCGGGATCCAAGTTTCACCGTCTAACACCGTATTTACCGCGTCAATAATGCAATCGACCGAAGCTGATTTGGGTATAAAACCGCTTGCGCCTAACGCAAACGATTTTGCCATAACATCAGGCTCTTCTTGTGCGGTAATAACAACAACAAGTACATCAGGATAGAGCGCATGTACCTCAGCAAGGCCATTTAACCCTTCATTGCCTGGCATAGTGAGATCTAAGAAAAGCAGATCGATGTCGTCATTTTCTTCAAGACTAGTGAGCGTATCGGGGAACGTGGAAGTTTCTACAAGTTCGATATGCTCCACACTAGCTAACGCATGGCACATTGCAGCCCTGAACAGAGGATGATCGTCAGCAATCAAGATTTTCACAGACATAATGCTATCAACTTGTAACTACCTTGTTAATCAACATACTACCACGCCGGTAAAAAAAGGTTAATCTTATTGGCGTATCTGTTATTGAGTAAGGCTCCGCACCACGCCCTTCACTGCTCGACATATCCGCCGGCCAACACAATCGAAAGAGGTCGAGCAAACGTGAGCACGCCTAAGCGCAATGGCCTAGGCGTGAAACGTGTTGCTGGTCTTCTTCAGAACATACCGTTTAGAATCGATAACCTACCGTAAGGTGAACTGTACGTGGGTCACCGTAATAACCGATAAGTGTCGTATCGCCACCAAGGCCCGGACCGAAGTTACCTTCATCGTCTTGCGTGACAAAGTCATAACCACCAACCAGATACTCTTCATCGGTCAGGTTTTTGACGTGTAGTCCAGCATACCAGTCGCCTTCAACGCTTTCCCAGCGCGCGCTTAAGTTCACCATACCATAGGCATCTTGCTGAATAAGATCGCTGGTTTCAAAGATAAGATAATCATCGCGATAGTAGTAGTTGGCGTTGAAAGTAATATCCCCAAAACTCGTTTCTAGTAGGTAGTTGGCATTAAGATTAAAGGTATTCTCTGGCGTACTTGCTAGACCAATCAACGGAGGGATTGCATTGTTTTTCTTAATCTCAAAGTCAATATAACCGTAAGCAACGTCAAACTGAAGGTTATCCGTGGCTACCCACGTCATCTCCAACTCGGCGCCTTTCGCGGCCGTTTCTGCAGCATTGCGCAGTCGCTGGTCGAGGGCTGTTGGATCAGACAAATCTCCTTCTACACCAATATACTGACGATCTTTGTGGTCGTAAGAGAACAATGTGATATTCATACGAAGTGCGTCGGTTAAGTCACTCTTCACACCCACTTCGAAGCTGTCAACGACTTCTGGTTCAACACCAGGCTCGTTAGTCTGAGCACGAGGGTTAAACGTGCCCGATTTGAAGCCTTGTGAATAGCTCGCGAAGAACATGGTATCGCGGTCCATTTGATACTCCACGCCCACTCGCGGGGTAAAGCGCGACCAACTCTCTACCGCTGGCGCGTCTAACACTTCATCGCCATCGGTGTCTGTCCCAAGTACTTGAGGCACTAATTGTCCGTCGGGACGCACGTACCCATCAATCCAGTCGGTATAAGGATAAACATTGGCGAATACCAGACCGTTATTTACAAACGCGGTCTTTTCTTCATCGGTGTATCGGGCACCAAGCGAAAGCGATAGCTTATCGGTTACGTCATAGTTCATCTGCGCATAGGCAGCCCAGCTTTCTGAGTTATTACAACCCGTCACTTCCCGCGTCAACCCTGAGGCACCAAGCGATTGACCTAACACACCTAAAATGGCATCAAAATTACCGCAACTCTCACCATCGTAAAAATAGAGCCCTGACACTAAGCTAAACGCGTTCCCGGTATAATTCGCTTGAATCTCGTGAGTATCATTACTGTCGTCATACTCTGCCGGTACATCAAAGATAGGCAGGGGCGTATTGTCAAAATCAATGTTGGTAGGTGAATAGCTCTCTCTATGCGAACCAATATATTTAAGCTCTAAATCATCATTCACTCTGTATCGTGCCAGCCAGTTATAGCCTTCTAACTCGACTTTATTCCATGTAGGTAAGCTGGTGTACGAATCGAAAACCGAATCAGGCACGGGCGCATCAGTTAATATACTTGGGATTAAACGGTAGCCGCCTTTCGCATTTGATGTGTCTTCGGTCTTATCCCATCCAATACGGAAAAACAAATCTTCACTCGGGTGAACTTCTAGCGTTACACGGGCTGCCCAGAGATCTTTGTTATAATTCTCTTTATCTTGATTGGGCAACGCGCTTACCAGATATTCGCCGAAGCCGTCGCGGTTTAAGTTGGCATAACCAACGCCTAGATACACCGTGTCTTCAATCAATGGTATTTGACCTGTCACTTTGATATCACGCTGACTGTAACTACCTACCGTAGCTTCAACGTTCATCTGTGTATCGCCGGTCATTTCTTTCGTAACGTATTTAACCGCGCCACCAATCGTATTCTTTCCGTAAAGCGTCCCCTGCGGGCCACGTAACACCTCAATACGCTGTACGTCTAACAAATCAAGTACGGCTCCTTGTGGGCGAGCAATATAAACATCATCTACATAAATACCCACGCCTGGTTCATAGCCCCAAAGCGGGTCTTGCTGACCCAATCCGCGAATAAATGCCGTCAAGGTGGAGTTGGTACCGCGACTGGTTTGTAGCGTAGTGTTGGGCGAAAACTGCTGCACTTCAGTCAGCACGCTAATCCCTTTTTCGCCAAGTTCAACCGCACCAATAGACGTGATAGCTACCGGCGTTTCCTGTAATGACTCTACAGTTTTTCGCGCTGTCACCTCAATGCGTTCTAATTTTCCTTTTTGCGCTTCGGCATCGGCATCAGCTTGACTATCCTGAGCAAATACTGGCGCTGTGCTTAAAACGCTAGCCACCGCTAGGGCACAAAGGCTGCGAATGGGGAGCTTAACTGAATCGCTTTTGCGTTCTACTGTGCTAACAGAGGCTGAATGTGATTGGTAGGGTAAAACCAAGCCATTTGTGTGTATTGATTGAGACATAGTGAGTCCTTGTTGTTCTAAGTTCTGGTCACTGCCGGATGTATTGCCTACGGTCAAAATCACTTTAGTTAATTAATTGTTAATAGTATGTAGTACCATCGTACTATGGGATTTTGATAAAAGTAACGTCAAACTTTATGTCTGTTATGAACGCTTTTTATCTGATTTGTATACACTTTGTGGTTTTGAGTGTAAGCAAATCTTAAATCGACTTAACTGTTTCGGATCATCTGCGGTCACAGATTTTTTAAGGAATAATAACTATGTTAAGTATGATTGGCTTAGTAGGCGGTCTGTTGTTGCTTATTGTTTTGACAATACGCGGAATGAACCTCTTTATTGCTGCACCTTTGTGTGCGCTTGTAGTTGCCATTACCAATAATATCGGCGTCTTCACCGGCGACGTAAACTTCGTCCAAACCTATATGAGTGGTTTCTCTGGCTTTATCGCCTCTTGGTTTTTCATGTTTTTACTTGGTGCGTTATTCGGTAAATTCATGGAAGACACAGGAGCAGCAGATGCTGTTTCTCGCTGGATTATCACCAAAATTGGTTACAAGCGTGCCGTATTAGCTGTTGTGCTAGCTTGCGCTATTTTGACCTACGGTGGTGTAAGCGTGTTTGTGGTAGCGTTTTCTGTTTACCCTATGGCGGTGAGTTTGTTTAAAGATGCCAACCTACCCCGTCGCTTCATACCAGCATCCATGGCATTTGGGTCGGTAACATTTACTATGACCTCCGCGGGCTCGCCAGAAATCCAAAACTGGATCCCTATAAAGTATTTAGGCACCTCCCCTTTTGCTGCGTGGGAAGTTAGCCTTGTCGTCGCCATATTCATGGCATGCTTCGGGTACTGGTGGCTTGCTAAGATGATCAGAAAAGCCGTTAATAACGGCGAGGTGTTTGAAGCCAGAGCAAGCGACCCTGAAGTGCGAGACAGAGCGCTACCCCACCCGCTTACCGGAATTGTGCCGTTAGTCGTGGTGTTAGTCATTTCGTTTCTATTCCATGAAGAACTCGCTCAGCTTGCGCTTATTCTGGCGTTAGGCGGCGGCGTACTGTGTTTGCTGGCTATTAACTACAAACATTTTCACAGTTTACCGGTTGCCATAAATGCGGGTACCACCGGCGCATTGATCGCCATAGGTAACACCGCAGCTGTTGTAGGTTTTGGCTCTATAGCAAAAAACACCGAAGCGTTTCAAACAACAGTAGCGCTTATGACCCAAATTCCTGGTAACGAGCTTATTGGTGCCGCCATTGCCGTAAGCGTGATTGCAGGGTTAACAGGAAGTGCATCTGGCGGACAAGCCATTGCCTTACCCTTGGTGGCTCCGCATTACCTTGACCAAGGCGTAGAGCCAGAACAGCTACATAGAATTGTGTCTATATCATCAGGCGCACTAGATTCGTTACCTCACAATGGCTATGTGGTTACTACCATACGCGCCATTTGTAACGAAACCCATCAGGCTGCCTACTGGGCGGTTGGTGCGCTAACTGTTGTGGTGCCAGTTATTGGCCTTGCCATGGCCATTGGCCTGTTTAGCATTATGTAGCATTAGTCAAAGCCAACGATATGGCCTAAGGCCGCACGATATATAAGTCACTCTAGCAAAACATTGCCATCTAAAAATGCGGCCAGAGAAAGGGATAAGAAAGTATGAATTGGAAAAAGACGCTTGCTTCCACGTTAGTGTGGAGTCAGAGCAAAGGCATCAATAAGCTATTGAAACAGCTCAGCTCACAACGAGTGCAGGAACAGTTAGCATTAGCAAATTTGGTTGAGGTGTATTTAGTTAAAAAGCAGCGCTCCTTGGTGGGATTATTTGCCACACTAATGTTGACTTTACATTGCCAGGGCATTGCTGGCGAATCCGACGATACATCGCCATTGCTCAGTTCTTCAAAAGCACCTACTTCTGAGCCCGTTTCTTACTTGCCAAGCGCTTCGCTGATGGTAGAAAAACGCGTTTTTGAAATGCCTCATTTCACAACCTTTGGTGGTAAACAAATTAAAAACGTAAAAGTTGGCTGGGAGGCGTACGGAACACTAAATGATGCTAAGAGTAACGTTATACTGATTACCCACTATTTTTCTGGATCTTCTCATGCCGCTGGAAAGTACGATGAAAACGATCCAGCGCCAGGCTACTGGGATAGTATTATCGGCCCCGGCAAGGCGATTGATACAGACCGCTTTTATGTAATAAGCGTTGATACGCTGGCCAATCTAAATGCTTACGACCCGCACGTTATTACAACCGGTCCTACGTCAATAAATCCAGATACAGGCAAACCCTATGGCTTAGACTTTCCCGTCGTGACAATACGTGACTTTGTCAATGTTCAAAAAGCACTTCTCGAAAGTTTAGGTATTAGCAAACTGTATGCGGTTATTGGGCCTTCTATGGGCTCTATGCAGGCCATCGATTGGGCGAGCGCTTACCCAGACTGGGTTGAACGTATGATTTCAGTTATCGGCGCAGGTCAAAGCGATGCATGGACTACCGCGGCATTGGAACACTGGGCAACGCCAATCACTTTAGATAAAAACTGGAACAACGGCGCTTATTCCAAAGAGCAAGCGCCCCTTAATGGCTTAGCTGCCTCGCTCATGTTAATTACGCAAAATGCCCTTACCCCTTCCTTTTTTAACCAAACCGGCAACACGTTAGGATATAAAAATGTTGAGTCGGCGCCGCTTAATGACATACGTCAATCACACAGTATTGTGAACTGGCTGCGTGAGCGAGCAAAGACCCGGGCAAAATCCATGGACGCAAACCACCTTTTATACTTGGTTCGAGCTTGCCAGCTCTTCGTTACTGGGCATCAAGGTAATCTTGAGCAAGGGCTGGCGTCGATAAAGGCGAAAACGCTGTTTATTCCAGCCCAAACTGATTTGCTTCTTATGCCCTACTTATCGCAAAGTGCACACCAAGGTTTAACTTCAATGAATAACGACAGCACATTGGTTACGCTAAATGGCAAATTAGGTCATTTGGAAGGCGTGACGAATGTATCCGCTCAGGCTCAGGCTATTCGCCAATTTTTAGAAAATGATAAGGCAGCAATGCAATGATGAAATCTACCCCCTTTTTACGCCACGCGCTTTGTCTGTCTGTATTAAGCGCACTTGCCGTTAGTGTACCGGTATTCGGTAACGAGTCATCGGCGCAAGACGCGCTCCCTTCACTCACCATTGATTTAAAGAACGTTACCGTATCTGGCTTATCGTCAGGCGGTTACATGGCAACACAATTTCAATTAGCACACAGCGACTGGGTAAAAGGCGTTGGCGTTATTGCTGGTGGCCCGTATTTCTGTGCACAAGGTGATATAACCACTGCCCTGGCACAGTGCGTGAACAAGGTAGAGGGAGAAATTAACCTTGAAGCGCTGAATGAAAAAGCCAAACAGTATGAAACTGAAGGAAAAATTGCGTCGCTTTCCAATATGAAAGACGCAAAAGTCTGGCTCTTTCACGGTACGCAAGACACCAGAGTGATTGCACCAGTGAGCGATTTATTATTTGAGCAATACAAACTGTGGACAGACACACAAAATATTGCCTATATCAATGACAAACCGATGGCTCACCTTTTTCCCACCAAAAACAATGGGGTTAACTGCATGAAATCAGAGAGCCCCTTCATTGGAAACTGCGATTACGATGCAGCAGGTGCCATGCTCTCTCATCTTGTTGAAGATGTTTCGACACCCGACGAGTCACTGTCAGGGCAAATTCATTCAATTGATCAGCAAAAAATAGCGGGTGACGATGCCAAAACATTAGCAAGTGAAGGCTTTGTGTATGTGCCTGAAAGCTGTGCACAAGGCGAGCCATGCAGAGCCCATATTAGTTTCCACGGCTGTAACCAGTATGCCGATGCCGTAGGCGATACCTACACTACCCAAACAGGGCTGAATGAATGGGCTGATGACAACCATATTGTTGTGCTTTATCCGCAAACTAAGAAGTCGTTATTCATGCCGTTAAATCCACAAGGCTGTTGGGATTGGTGGGGCTATGCCTCTGGCAATTACGCCAACAGAAACGGCGCACAAATAAACGCAGTAAAACAGCTGCTGTTTTCATTAAATAGTGCACCTTCACTAAATGAATCCAACGGAAGTAACAATGACTAAGCGCACAATATTTATCACGGGTGGAGCAAGCGGCATTGGCTTTGGCATTGCTGAGTCAATGATGAAACAAGGGCACCATGTGATCATCGCCGACATAAACGAACAGGCAGCAAAAGAGGCTGTGACTCGACTTGCGCATTTAGACGGTTCGGCCAGCGCAGTAGCGGTAGACGTATGCAATGCAGAACAAGTCGCAGCGCTACCTGAGGTACTAGGGAAACATACCGTTGATGTGCTTATAAACAATGCCGGTATTCAGCACGTTTCGCGCATCGAGGACTTCCCTGCAGATAAGTGGCAGCAGCTTATAAATATTATGCTTGTTGGCCCTGCTCTTTTAACCCAAGCGTTTTTACCTGCCATGCGTAAGCAAAATTACGGGCGCATTATCAATGTAGGATCTATTCACTCGTTGGTAGCCTCGCCCTATAAGTCTGCTTATGTAGCGGCGAAGCATGGGCTGTTAGGGTTCGCAAAAACTATCGCGCTTGAAACAGGAGATTGCGATGTAACTATCAATACCCTTTGCCCCGCCTATGTGAAAACACCATTGGTGGAGAAACAAATTGCAGCACAGGCAAAAGAAAATAACCTTACCGAGGAAGAGGTAATAACAAAAATAATGTTAGAGCCCATGCCTAAAAAGCAATTTGTTAGCGTTGAAGAACTTGCAGATACCGCAAGCTTCTTGATGTCGCCCAGTGCTCGCAATATAACAGGGCAAACTATGGTGCTTGATGGGGGCTGGACGGCTCGATAACCCGCAAGCGATTTAACGCTTAGTTTTTTAAAGAATATTTCTTTTCACATAAAAAAGACTGCAATGAGCAGTCTTTTTTTCGTTTAATGTTTTCGCAAAAGCGTTATTCCCAAAGAGATACGTAGATGGCAACCATTTCTTCAATGGTAGGGATGCGTGGATTATTACCGGGTGAGCCTGATGCCAAAGCTTGTTCTGCCATTGTTGAAGTCGCTGCAAAAAATGCCTCTTTATCAATACCGAAATCGGCAGGCGTAGGCACCTGCAAATCTGCATTGAGCGCTTTTAGTTCGTTGATAAGCTTTTGATTCGCCACCTCATCTGAGTCACTTTGCGTAGCAACACCCATGGCGCGAGCACATTGTGCATAACGCACTGATGCACTAGGAATAGAAAAGGCGGTAACCGCGGGCAACAACATGGCATTCGACAATCCGTGAGGCACATGGAACGCTGCACCGATAGGCCGGCTCATTCCGTGAACAAGGGCCACTGAGGCGTTTGAAAAGGCAATACCTGCGAGGGTTGAGCCCAGCATCATTGATTCTCTCGCCGTTTCATTTGTTGGGTCTGCAAATACAGTGCGTAGATTAGGCGCAATTAACGCCATGGCTGATAACGCCTGTGCATCACTGTAAAGATTGGCTTTGCGGCTAACAAACGCTTCAATAGCGTGAGTAAGCGCATCAATGCCTGTATCGGCTGTTACGCGGGCAGGCAAACTTTGCGTTAATGAATAATCGACCAAGGCTGCCGTTGGCATAAACCCTAAACCAACACACAGCATTTTTTCTGTGGTATCTTCGTCGGTGATAATGGTAAATCGCGTTGCTTCTGAGCCCGTTCCCGCTGTTGTGGGAATAGCAATGATCGGCAGTCCCGCTTCATCTACAACCCGCGGGAATTTGTAGTCTCGCATTTCGCCGCCGTACTTACCCAAAATAGCGATGGCTTTTGCGCTATCGATGGGGCTTCCACCACCTAAAGCAATGATGCTGTCATAAGCGTGGGTTTTGAACGCATCCACACCGCGATAAATAGACCTCACCGTGGGCTCTGGCACCGTATCTGAAAATACATCGGCGCTTATTCCTGCCTCTTCCAGCACCTGTACTATGGCAGCACTATATCCCAACTCAACCATTACCTTATCGGTAACCAGTAAAGGTTTATGGCAGTTGAGTCCTTTTAGCGTTTCAGCAACCCGCTGACTCGCCCCTTTCCCTATGTGCATCACTCTTGGCAGAATAATTTGATGAGACATGTTTCCCTCGCTGCGAATTCTTTTCATCAGCATACCTAGTACAACGCCCAAAGCAATGACAATGTAAAAATAATGTTACCGCCCCACTACCTCTCCAGCTTTCCTCCAAATACATACAAATGCGTGGTTGTTTCCATTGCCAAGAGTTAATGGTTAATTATTAACATCACCGTACGTGAAATGAGTGATAAACTGATTAGAACTTTTCTGTGGACTACGATTATGAAGAAACTCGGTATGATTTCGTTGCTTATAGCAATTATCGCTATAGCGATATGGCAATGGCCGAAACCTGACGCTCCTTTACTTTCATCAAACAACGTCATGCCCGCCATGGAGAATTTGCCCGACAATTTCTTTGACACACAAGTAAACCCAGTACTAACGCAGCGCTGTGTTGTCTGCCACGCCTGTTACGATGCGCCATGCCAACTAAAGATGTCATCTCCAGAGGGTATAGCCAGAGGTGCCAACAAAGAAAAAGTCTATGAAGGGACACGACTCACCGCTGCCCAACCCAATAGAATGTTTCTCGACGCCCACAACGTAGACGCATGGCGAGAGCGTGGCTTTTTCGACGTGCTCGAATCGAAGGAAAAACCTAACGCTTCGCCGACCCAATCTTCGGTGCTAGCGCAAATGCTTTTGTTAAAAAAACAGCACCCTTTGCCCAACACCGCTCATTTAGGTGACAATTTCGATATAAGCTTAAATCGACAAAACCAATGCCCTACGATAGATGAAGTGGGCGAATATATAGCTGACCAGACCCTGGGAGGCATGCCCTACGCACTGCCAGCCCTGTCGGATGCAGAGCACAATACACTCATTCAGTGGTTAAACCATGGTGCGCCGTTACCTTTACCCAAAGCGCTCTCACAAGAACTGAATGAGAACATAACTGATTTGGAAGTATGGCTTAATGGGGATAGCAACAAGATGCAGCTTTCCGCACGCTATATTTACGAACACTTGTTTACGTCTCACCTCTATTTCGAAGATATTTCAGAAAAAGGTAAAACGCCTCAGTTTTTTAATCTAGTGCGCTCGCGTACACCACCCGGACAAGCGTTAGATATTATTGCTACTCGCAGACCCTTCGACGACCCGGAGGTCGAGCGCGTTTACTATCGTCTACAGCCAGTGCATTCAACTATTGTGAGTAAAACACATCAAGCTTACGCCATTAATAAAACACTGATGGACAAATGGCAATCGTGGTTTGTCGACGCAGATTTTTCTGTAGAAACATTGCCATCATACAAACCCCAAGTGGCGGCCAATCCATTAACGGCCTTTACCTTATTGCCAGTAGAAAGTCGTTATCGATTTATGCTTGAGCGCGCGCAAAACACCATTATGGGTTATATCAAAGGTCCCGTGTGCAGAGGACAAGTCGCGCTTAACGTCATTAACGATCGATTCTGGGTGTTCTTTGTCGCCCCAGACATTGCAGCCTCTGAAAAAGTGAATGCTTTTTACGCTTCTCAAAAAGAAAACCTTCACCTTCCCGCTGAAAAAGATAGCTCAGCCCTTGCGGTAAACTGGGTTAAATACGCAAAGCGCCAAGGCGAATATATGCGTGCAAGAACAGCCTTTTTGAACAATGAATTCAAAAATGAAGAGCATTTGAGTGTGTCGAGTATATGGGATGGCGACGGCGATAATACCAATGCCAGCTTAACCGTATTTCGTCATTTCGATAATGCCACAGTTGTTAAAGGGATGGTTGGCCAGCCCACTAAAACAGCATGGGTGATTGACTATGCCTTGTTAGAGCGCATTCACTATTTACTTGTGGCTGGCTTTGATGTTTACGGCAATTATGGCCATCAGTTATTGACCCGATTGTATATGGATTTCTTGCGCATGGAAGGTGAATCGAACTTCCTTAATCTACTTCCTCCAACTACCCGCCATGACCTTCTTGACGATTGGTATCAAAACGCAAGCCCTGAACTTACCGATTATTTGGAAGGTGATATCAACAGTTTCGAACAGCCTTCTGGCATAGCGTTCGAAACAGATAATCCTCAACAAGAACTTTATCAATTGTTATCGCAATACTTGGCTAAAGTTCAACCTAATGCCTCGACCTACAATAAACGTTTGCTATCAGCTGAACAGTTCGAAGCATTAAAGCGCTTAGATTCGATTCCTGCTCAACAAGCGACGTTGATGCCTGAAACTACCATGATTGTGATTCAAGACGACAAGAATCCAGACAACATTGATGTATTCACTGCCCTTAGAAATAGCGCGCATTACAATGTAAATAGCCTATTTGAAGAAGAGGAAAACCGGGAGCCTTCTAAAGATTCAATCACGCTAGTTCATGGTTTGTTGGGCAGTTACCCTGACGCATTCTGGTATATTAATGCCTCAGAAATAACGTCTTCGATTGAGAAGCTTAAATCCATTAAAAGCGAAGCCGATTACAAAGCCTTGCTCGACGATGTTGGCATGCGCCGAACCAACCCTAACTTTTGGGCGTTTAGTGATAAATTAATGCAATGGTCTAGCGAGCGCTATCCTATTGAAGGCGGTCTTCTCGACTATAATCGGTTAGAAGATCGCTAAACCTTGCGCTGTGTGCCGTTTAACGCTTTTCTTTTGCAAAAAACCTGTGCTAATGTCCAACCATTGGAAATGAAAGGACATTAGCATTCCATGCCCTATCAAACCGTTGCTTTAATTGGAAAACCTCAGCACGCTGCAACCCATGACAGCCTGAACATTCTTGCCGAATATTTATTGGCAAAAGGCTGTAAATTATTGGTTGAGGAAAGTATTGCTGAAGAACTTGAAACCGAAAACTTCAAAAGCTGTAACCTTGTCACTATTGGCAAAGAGGCTGACCTTGCCGTTGTGGTAGGCGGTGACGGCAGCATGCTTGGTGCAGCACGTGTGCTCGCTCGCTTTGACATTCACGTTGTCGGTGTGAACCGCGGAAATCTCGGCTTTTTAACTGATATCCACCCCGATGATATTGTTCAACAACTTGACCTTATCTTTAACGGTGAATGCGTAGTAGAAGAGCGCTTCTTACTAGAAGTAGAAGTTTATCGACACGAAAAGCTTAAAAGTAACAACTCTGCTGTAAACGAAGTGGTGCTTCACCACGGAAAAGTTGCCCATATGATGGAATTTGAAATTTACATCGATGAGCAATTTGTATTCAGTCAGCGCAGCGACGGATTAATAGTAGCCACACCTACAGGTTCAACGGCTTACTCTTTATCAGCGGGCGGCCCTATTATTATGCCCAAGCTAGATGCACTTACGTTGGTACCCATGTTTCCTCACACACTGAGCAGCCGTCCAATTGTTGTTGATGCTGACAGTCAGGTATCGATGAAAGTATCAAAGGTTAATAGTGACTCGCTACAAGTGAGTTGCGATAGCCATATTGTTCTGCCGGTGCTACCTGGCGATGAAATTCGAATAAACAAAAGCGTAGACAAACTCCATCTTGTTCACCCTAAGGGCTACAGCTACTTCAATGTACTTCGTAAAAAGTTAGGTTGGGGTAGTAAGCTTTACTAACCTCCCTGCTCCATTTAGTTGATTCCATGTGCATTTATTACATAAGCCTGTAGCATTTTCTTGATTGCTACAGGCTTGAAAAATAAAGATTTTTTAATCTTCTCTAATTTCCTTAACGAAAACCAAGACTTATAGAAATATAAGTTTTCGGCATACCTGTTGCACCTATTACAACAAGTCGTCAGCACAAGGTCTTTGTTATTTGGCCTAAATGATGTTTCGCATCCCGCTGACTTATTTGCATTCAATAGGAGATATCATGAGTAACACCAATATCAAATTTACAGCCCCTGGAATGGATAACGATGAAGCTGCCAAAACAATCAAGGTATTGGATCAGCGATTGGTTGCACTATTAGATTTACAGTTAACGTTGAAGCACATTCATTGGAATGTAGTAGGACCAAATTTTATCGGTGTGCATGAAATGTTGGACCCGCAGGTAGATGCGGTACGCGAAATGACCGACACAATTGCAGAGCGAATTGCCACGTTAGGTGGCGTACCGAAAGGTACACCAAAAGCCATTGTTGAAGGTCGCAGCTGGAGCGATTATGAATTGGGTAAAGGTTTAGTACTTGACCACCTTAAGGCGCTGGATGCCGTATATGACGGTGTAAATGGTGACCATAGAAAAGCGTTAGAGCTTTTAGGTGAAATTGACCCAGTATCGGAAGATATGATTACCGGCCAACTTGCAGATTTAGAACAGTTCCAGTGGTTTGTGCGCGCGCACATTGAGTCTGGCAGCGGTGAGCTACAGCAATAATGTATAATTGCTGGTAAACCACATAGTCATTCGGACTACCTGCTATTTAATTGAAATTGAATTTTAAGGAGAGCTTACGCTCTCCTTTTTGCTATCAGGTTCTCTACTGCGTTGTGGAATTGTTTACCGCTTGCTTTTGAGTTATTCAGCTACTTAGCATTGAGCTAATTTACTACTGTATAACCACTGTAACGAACGCATCTAGCGCAGCCTATTATTAATGGGTTACTCATAACCACTCCTTTTTAAACGCTCTATACAATATTGATTTCTTTAAACTTTTCACAATCCACTTTAATTTTTAAGTAAAATATTTACGACTTAACTTTACACAGAAAAAATACTGTATATATTATCAGTTACTGTATGTATCATCATGTTCAACTTTTTTCGAGTGTGGTTATGTTAGCGCATCTTTCTATTTCAAATTTTGCTGTTGTAAAACAATTATCGGTTCAACTGGAAAACGGGTTGACTGCTATAACCGGCGAAACCGGTGCTGGTAAATCCATCGCCATTGATGCTTTAAGTTTGTGCTTAGGCGAGCGCGCCGACGCAAATGCGGTGCGAAAAGGCAGCGCAAAAGCGGAGATCATTGCTCACTTTTCTCTAAACGGCAATGTATTAGCTAAAGCCTTCCTCGATGAACATGAGCTCACCTCAGATGAAGATGAGAATAGCTGCTTTATTCGCAGAGTTATTTCAAAGGAAGGCCGTTCAAAAGCTTTTATCAACGGTATTCCCGCCTCACTTCAGCAGTTAAAAGGCTTAGGCCAGTTTTTGTTGGCCATTCACGGTCAAAATACTCACCTACAGTTGCTGAAAGAAGACCATCAGAGGGAATTAGTCGATGGTTACGCTAAGCACAACGACATATTAGTGCAGGTTAGAGAAACCTACTCTCTTTGGCGTGATAAGCAGCGCACGTTAAAGGCGCTTCAAGAACAAGCCCAGCAGCGCGAAGACAGAATTCAGCTGTTAACTTATCAGGTTCAAGAACTTGATGAATTCGCCATTGAAGAGGGTGAATTTGAAGAGTTAGAAATAGAGCACAAACGCCTGAGTAACGGGCAAAGCCTTTTAGAGCAAGCACAGACTAGCGTATACAATTTATATGAAAGCGATGAAGGCAACGCACTGTCAGTTATACAAAGCAGTATTGAACGTTTAGGCGAATTAGAGGCGCACGACGCTAGTTTAACGCCAATCATTGCAATGCTTAATGATGCAGCAATTCAAGTAGAAGAAGCGGCAGGAGAGCTACGTAGCTACTGCGATCACTTAGAGATCGACCCACTTCGCTTACAGCAAGTTGAGGCGCGCTATGCGAAGGCGATGGAACTTGCCCGTAAACATACTGTGATGCCAGAGGGACTTTATCAGCATCACCAAGAGCTAGCCGCCGAATTCAATGCTTTATCGGAACAGGAAACACTGTTAGGTACGCTTGAAGGCGAAGTAGAAGAAGCACGAGCAACGTATTTAACCGCGACCAAAGCGCTTTCTGAGAGCAGGCAACGTGCTGCTGGTAAGCTAAGCGAAGATATTGAAGTGCAAATTCGCCAAATGAATATGCCCCACGCAAAAGTGGATATTCAGATTCAATACGACGAACTTAAGAAGCCGGTGAGCACAGGTCTAGATACCGTAGAATTTAAAGTGTCTACCAACCCTGGTCAAGATGCAGACAAATTAGAAAAAGTCGTATCAGGTGGTGAACTTTCTCGTATAGGACTGGCTATTCAGGTTATCGCGAGCGGCCATCACGCTGCCCCTACTATGATTTTCGATGAAGTCGATACGGGCATTAGCGGCCCAACAGCATCAATCGTTGGCGGGCTTTTACGTAAATTAGGTAAACAATCGCAAGTAATGTGTGTTACCCATCTACCTCAAGTAGCGGCACAGGCACATAACCAATTGTTTGTTACCAAGCTTACCGACGGGGAAAGTACTGAAACCCAGATGTTGGCGTTGACGAAGCAAGACAGGATCGATGAGCTTGCAAGACTATTAGCCGGTGATAAAGTAACCAAATCGGCGCTAGCGAATGCAAAAGAACTGCTTAAAAGCGCAGCATCGAACTAAAATGCAGTTGATTGGTCATAGTTGTCAATGTAGCATGCCTTCGCGCTTGCAATAAAACAGTCTCGAAATTCGCTTTAGCGAAGTTCATTGACACTAACAAAGGCAATACTGGACAAATTAACGCATGAAGTTGCAACACCTATTAGTAATTCTTGGTATCACACTAACATCAACCGCTTGCTCGAACTGGATTTATCGAATCGACGTTCCTCAAGGAAACTTCCTTGATCAAAGAGATGTGGAAAAGCTGCGCGTTGGAATGACAAAAGAACAAGTTATTTATGTACTAGGTAACCCTGTTGTTCAAGACTCATTCGACGATGACACTTGGTACTACGTTTACGATATGAAGCGCGGTATGAAAAAGCGTGGTGAAGATTTTCAAAAGCAAATGGTGATTAACTTTGTAGACAACAAAGTGACAACGGTTGAAGGTGACTTCGAGTTATCTGAAGACTTCAATACACCGCTTGATAACTAATTTTGTTTAAAAGGTAGCGTTTCTCGCTACCTTTTTTGTTTCTAATACCCTTCATAAAAACGTCTGTTTTTTTAGAGATATATCGCTTACTTACTTGAGGTTTATATGGAACATAGTTTTTGGCACAGTAAATGGCAAAAGAACGAGATTGGATTTCACGAACCTGAAGGGAATGCACTTCTGGTAAAGTATGCGTCTTTTCTGTTTGGCGACGATAGTCCTAGCACATCTTTAAAGCGCATTTTTGTACCACTATGTGGAAAGACCCGAGATATTGGTTGGTTACTCTCCAAGGGTTGTGAAGTGGTTGGTGCTGAGCTAAGCGAAGTGGCTATTATACAGCTGTTTGAAGAGCTAGGTGTAGAGCCTACTGTTACCACTACTTCCAATGGTAAAATTTACGCTAAAGACGGTTTAACCATTTACGTAGGTGATATCTTTAAACTTACATCAAGCGACTTAGGTGACGTTACGGGCATTTATGATAGAGCCGCTTTAGTCGCGCTGCCTAGCCCGCTTCGCGAGCAATATGCTGCGCATTTAATGGCCATTACTCAATGCGCCCCCCAGCTAATCATTTCTTTCGAGTATGACCAGAATGAAATGGCCGGCCCTCCCTTTAGCGTAAACGAAAAAAACGTCGACGCTCTTTATTCAGCGGACTACAACATTCAAAGGTTAGAGCGCTCGGTGCTTGAAGGCGGTTTGAAAGGCAAAGTAGACGCTGATAATTTGGTATTTGCACTAACGGCGAAGTAGACTTTTTTAAGATTTGTTGCCAATAGAAAGCGTTGAAATGGTTGCTTTATAGTTTGCGTTTTAGCGCTGATTAACAGCGACACTAAAGCTATTCATACCCACACCAGCTAATGCGACT
The DNA here is from genome assembly GCF_022348315.1 of Alteromonas sp. MmMcT2-5. Classification (NCBI taxonomy): domain Bacteria; kingdom Pseudomonadati; phylum Pseudomonadota; class Gammaproteobacteria; order Alteromonadales; family Alteromonadaceae; genus Alteromonas; species Alteromonas sp. MmMcT2-5. Next base: position 57,845 of record NZ_JAKRFB010000016.1, read on the forward strand.
TGCTTAAATAAATGACTAGAGGCCAAGCAGTGCCTCTATGCCAAACAATATTGCACCTATCAACCCGCCTACGATCGTGCCGTTTATGCGAACTTTTTGAAGATCGCGGCCAATATTCAACTCTACCTGCTCAGCCATTTCACGTTCATCCCAACTATTGATGGTGTCGCGAATGTGACGGGTTAGAAATTCAGCCAACTCAGGCGCCATATATTTAGCCGCTTCTCCAATGTGCTTATTGAACGCTTTTGCTAGCTCACTGTCTTGCGTTAACGTGGTACCCAAATCGTTTAAAAGGCTCGACACCTTTGTTTCTGCTTTACCATTTTGCTGTTCAAGAGACGTTAAAAGCCATTGATGAAACTTGGCCCATGATTGCTGAACATACGCGTTTAACGCTGGGTCATTAATAATTTTTTCCCGATAGCTGTTTACCTTTTTCTCCATTAACGGGCTGTGCTGTAGTTCGTAGAGGAATTCGTGTACTTGCTCATCAAATGCATGGCGAATGGGGTGATGCTCATCTTCGTATACATCTTCCAAAATACTTGAAACCGCTTTAACAGCAATGAGTGCCCCCTGCTCGCTTAGCCAACTAGACGGCAATAGCTTTTCGATACGACTGTATTCAGTTTTTAGCCAGACTACTAACGTATCTGCTATGTAGATTTGGGTTTCAGGTTCTGCAAGCAGTGAGGCCAATTTCCCTAACACCCTATCAAGCACTACCTGATGCTGGCGCTCTTTCGTAACGGCGCTTAACGAGGTTGCCATCAATTGCCTAAGATCAAGTTGGTTAATGCCCTTCTGTGCGGTTTTAGCGATAAACGCTTTCACAGGTTTGTCATCGAGCACGCGAAGAACGCCTGCAAAGGCATCGCATAGAAAGCGACTTAAACGGGTAGCGTTTCTATCTTGTGACAACCACCTTCCCGCGCCCTTTGCAGGGTCGCTGTCCCGAATTAGCTTCTCTATTGCTTCAGGATGAAAGAACTTTTCCTTAACGAACAATGACAGGTTATTAGCAATAACAGACTTGTTACTAGCCACGATATTGGTGTGCGGAATGGGGTACTTCGCTGGAATTGGCTTAAATAATGCTGTCACTGCAAACCAGTCAGCTAGACCACCGATGAGCGCCGCCTCACTGGCCATCTTAATAAGCCCCAACCACCATGCTCCTTGCAAGTTTGGATAAAACTTGGGAAGTAAAACCGTTAAAACAAATACACTTGCGGCAAAAATCAAACAGGCCAATGCAAGCCTTTTAGCCTTATTCAATTGCGTGTACTTGTCCTGCATAAACTACTCCGTTTAAATTACTCGTTTACCATCTTGGTCTATAAGTGGTGTGCCGTCTTCTTTAGCAAAAGGGCCTTGTGGCCATACAGGCAAAATATCCAGTATAGCTTCACTTGGCCGGCATAATTTCACTGTTTCTTTCGCGTTATTCGAATAGGAATTACCTTCAACTCTCCCAAGAGGTAAAGAAACTTCTTTTTCGTGTTCACCTTCGGGAATGCAAACAATAGGCCTATTCACTAAAACGGGATGTTCCAGCATCAATTCAAAGATGATTTCGTTACTCACTGTTTCATCAAGTAACCCTAATTCAGCAGCAGGAGACTTTGTTGTGCGAAGCGCTTGTCGAGGGTTAAGGTTAGCTGCATTCAATAAATAAGTTAGTTGTTCACGTTCCCACCCAACACGTAAATACTCAATAACCTGCACCTCATACCCAGCGGCCTTGATCACCGCCAGTACATTCCTAGATGTGCCGCACTCTGGGTTGTGATAAATCTTTATCATGCCACCTAACCTCACTAAAAAGTAAAAACCACATATACCAACATACTATTAAAATTCGAGGACAGACACTCACATAGGCTAAAACCTTGCCTGTACTCGTTGGACACACACTCTAATAGCTACCTGTACTTCTTGGACACACACTCAAAAAAGTAGCTTGTAACCAAAAAGATGTATTCACATTGAGTGTCTGTCCATTTCTTTAAATAATTTCTTCAAGCGAGTGTCTGTCCCCTTCTGAAATCCCTTCTGAGCTTAGAGCCATGTGGTACAAAATGGTCAAATTCGCCATCCGGTGGCAGATGAAACTATAAAATTAGTCATTACACCATTGAGCCAGTCTCCCCCCTTTGGCATATTAAACTAACTTTTTGATTTAAAATACTTTTTAAGAGTGGCATGATACGTGAAATGTATTTTATAAATACACAACAAAATTTGTGTTTGATATTAATACCGTTAAAGCGTGTTATTAAGTATTTATAAAATAATCAAGGATATAAGAATATGAAAAAGTCTATTATTGCCAGTGCAGCTATGTTGCTTTCAGCCTCTTTGCTTACTGGCTGCGTTATCCATGTTGGCGACGCTAGTGCATTAGAAGGCAGCGATTTCAGTTCTATTCTAGGCAATATTGACATAGCTGAAGGGAAGCACGCTGGCGATATTTCTTCTGTTAATGGCAATGTGGAAATTAGCGATCATGGTGGCGCGGATGAAGTCAGTATCGTTAACGGCAATCTTGAAATGGGTAGCCATGTGTCTGTCCGAAATATCGATATTGTAAATGGCGATGTAAGTGCAGCTTCACACCTCAATGTGCTTAAGGGTGTAGAGACCGTGAATGGAAATGTTACGCTTCCTACGCAAAGTGCAATTGGCGGTAGCGTTGAAACAGTGAATGGAGACATAACAGCCGTCGATACAACCATTGAAAAACACATCAAAACACTCAACGGCGATATTACTTTGTCTGGCTCTTCTCACATTTTAGGCGATATCGTATATAAGGAAAGTGAAAGCGCTTGGGGCAAGAAATCAGACAACAAACCTACCCTATCGATTAGTGCATCGGTTACTGTGGACGGCAGCATTGTTTTGCACCGTCCAGTTAACTTAGATATTGAAAGCGATGAACTAAAACAAAAAGTCATTGTAAGCTACGGCAGTGCACAGTAACGTATTGGCTTAATCATTTAAGCTTACCTACTGGAAATGCATGACTGAACAAGAAAAGATGCTTGCTGGCGATTTATACTTTCCGTCAGACAAAACATTATCGGCATTGCGCAAGCAATGCCGTATGCAATTAGACGAGCTCAACACAACTTGTCAAAGTGACCACAAAAAGCGTACAAGACTACTAAAAGAGCTGTTTGGTAGTACTGGAAAAAGGCTTTACATTGAGTCTTCATTCAAATGTGATTACGGCGAAAATATTCACGTAGGCGAAAATTTTTTCGCTAACTTCAATTGTGTGATTTTAGATGCAGCGAAGGTCACGATAGGTGATAACTGCATGATTGCGCCTCAAGTCGGTTTGTACACCGCTACGCACCCATTAGATCCGGTACAAAGGGCAACCGGCATCGAGTTCGCCAAGCCCATTACTATTGGCGATAATTGCTGGATTGGTGGTATGGCGGTCATAAACCCTGGCGTAACGTTGGGAGACAATGTGGTTGTGGCCTCTGGCGCGGTGGTAACTAAGTCTTTTGGCGACAATGTGGTCATAGGTGGTAACCCTGCCAAAGTCATCAAAGAAATAGAGCAAGCCGAATAGAGCATGTGATGTTTTCGGTATCACATGCCTTAAAAAACACCTTTACACGAGTCCATACCAAGTCACATCTATCGATTTAATCTGAACCGGTAATTCAAAGACTCTTCAGGGGCCGCCATTAGTACCTCAAAGGCGGCCCCTGATTTTAGCCCAGTACACAGAGCTAGGTAAAATTAAACGCTATCCCGTTAGTAGTCTAAAGACAAACGCTCTCTATAAATCGTTAATCCCAGTCTGGAGCAAAATCTGGGTTTACAATTCGGTCGCCGTTATCAAGATCATCAATAAGCGCGAGCTCTGAATCAGTTAAATGTACACCACCGTAAGCTAAATTCTCTGCCAAGTGTACTTTACTGGTTGATGAAGGGATTGCGTAAATGTGACGTTTCTCCATCCACGCCAGAACAACTTGCGCTGGCGTCGCATCGTGGTTTTGCGCTATTCGCAATAAAGTTTCGTCCTTCATTACTTTTCCTACCGCAAATGGCATATATGCAGTCGCTTTTATGCCTTTTTCCTTACACGCTTCAACAACTTTCTTATTTTGCATGAAAGGATGGATTTCAATTTGGTTGGTGTAAATCTCGCCTTTACCAAGAACCTTTTCGGCCTTATCTAACAAATCAATAGTGAAATTAGACACCCCAATATGACGAGTAAGCCCTTGCTCTTTCGCCTTCGCAAGATTGCCTAAGTAACTTTCGAGTGAAATATCAGTGCCAGGATATGGCCAATGAATAAGAAGCAAATCAACATATTCTAGCTTCAGTTTTTCTAAGCTTTCGTGAACACTTGGAATAAAATGGGTATCGCCCAATGACTCGTGCCACACCTTGGTGGTGACAAACAGTTCGCTTCTATCAAGGCCGCTGGTTTTTATGGCATCGCCAACTTGTGCTTCGTTGTCATAAAATTGTGCGGTATCAATGTGTCTGAAACCAACCTCTAGCGCTTTACTTACTGACTCACGGGCCTCGTCACCTTTCAATCGAAACGTTCCCATTCCTAACTGAGGCATATCTTTCATTACTCTCTCCTTTTCCGTGTTTGTCTTACACTACTTGACGTAGCAGCTTCACACTTTGCTACGCCATCGCTTAGAAAGAAGATCGTAATCATCGTGACTGAAATCAGAATTAAATTGGAGACAAACCTAGTGATTACGTTGAAGAATGCACGTCACTGAAATAAAAAAGCCGCTAGCGAACGCTTGCGGCTTTAAGTAATCACTTACACGTGAAGAATAAATTAAGTATTACTTACGTTTGGCGGGACGCCCAGCTCGTTTATTTAAGCCTTGTTGCTTACGCACTTTATGCTTTTTAACCGAGCGACGCATGCGACTTAAACGAGCGTGGTCAAGTTTGCCCTGGCGTACATTAACCATAGTTTGCGTTTCATCCGGCAGTTGAACATGGCTACGAAGCGCGTTCACGTCTTCTAACCCTAGTTCTACCCACGCACCTTGCGGTAGACGCTTCTGCAGTTCAATTGGACCATATTTAACGCGGATCAAGCGGCTAACTTGCACGCCCTGCGACTCCCAAAGACGACGCACTTCGCGGTTACGCCCTTCTTTCAACGTTACGTTGTACCAACGGTTCATGCTTTCATCTTCAGCATGCTGCGGCGTAGGCGCACCTGAAATTGTCAGGAACTTTGCTTCGCCGTCTTCCAGCTCTACACCTTTTTGAAGGGTATGTAGCGTTTTGCCAGTTACCTCACCGAATACACGCACTGCGTACTCGCGTTCTACTTCACATTTTGGGTGCATTAGGCGGTTGGCTAGTTCACCATCGTTGGTGAATAACAGCAGGCCACTGGTGTTCATGTCTAGACGACCAACGGTGATCCAGCGCCCTAATCGAATGGCGGGAAGGCGGTCAAATACCGTATCGCGACCTTCAGGGTCGTGACGGCTACACAATTCACCTTCGGGTTTGTTGTACATCAACACACGGCAAATTGGCTGTTCTGTTTGACGAGATAGCAAATGACCATCAACACGAATTTGTGCGGTGTGATCGACTCTATCTCCTAATGTTGCTTTGGTGCCATCGACCGATACTCGGCCTTCTTCAATCCAACGTTCCATTTCTCGTCGCGAGCCTAGCCCTTGGTTAGCCAGTACTTTTTGCAACTTTTCAGTCATGGGTTTTCACTCTTTAATTGCTTGTTTACGGTCGCACGGTCTATTCAGACGGTGCCTCATTTAACACCTTAAGCGGCGAGTCTGACGCAACGCTTTCAGCCATGTTTTCGAAAGCATCAGCATTGGGCAAATCGCTCAACGACGTCATCGAAAAATAGTCTAAGAAGCCTTTGGTAGTTGCATAAAGCGCTGGTCGCCCAGGCACTTCTTTGTGACCTACTACCTTTACCCAGTCTCGTTCTGTGAGTGTCTTTATAATATTACTGCTTACCGCCACGCCCCTTACCTGCTCTATTTCTCCGCGGGTTATAGGTTGACGATAGGCAATGAGTGCCAAGGTTTCGAGCATTGCTCTAGAATACTTTGGCGCATTTTCCTGCCACAATTTGCTTAACCACGGGCTTAACGCATCTAACGATTGAAAGCGATAGCCACTTGCTACTTCCACCAATTGAATGCCTCTTGGCTGATAGTCTAACTTTAGCTCGTTAATCACCTTACTCAAGGTTCTATCAGCGACGGTAAACTCATTGAGTACCGTTTCTTTTAAATGCTGCTTTGAAATAGGTTTATCAGCAACAAATATTGCTGCCTCTACCAATTGTTTAAGCTGCGCCGTGTTAATTTTCTTCATGGGCACCTAATTTTACATGAATTTTTGCATAAGGACCTGCCTGAATGCATAAAATTAGCTGTTCTTTTACTAATTCTAAAATTGCTAAGAAGCAAACCACTACCCCAGCTTTACCTTCTTCAACCGTAAATAGGCGTTCAAGTGGCGTATATTCTGTTGTTGTGAGTAACGACAAGATGAGCGACATGCGCTCTCGCGTGCTCAGTGCTTCCCGGGCAATGGTATGGTGTTCAAACGCTTCAGCGCGCTTCATGGCCGCACTGAACGCCAATACAATTTCAGCTAAAGACACATCGGGCTCAATGCGAATTGGCGCCACATTCTCACTTAGTTCAACGTGAGTGGTGAAAATATCCCGTTCAAGTCTAGGCTGAATATCTAAATCTTCTGCCGCTTGCTTTACTAGCTCGTATTCTTTTAATCGGCGAATAAGCTCTGCTCGAGGGTCTTCTTCTTCGTCGGAATCGTCACTGCGTTTAGGAAGTAGAAGCCTGGACTTAATTTCTGCCAATATGGCTGCCATCAGCAAGTACTCTGCCGCCAACTCTAATTTTAGCGACATCATGGCATCCACATACTCCATATACTGCTTGGTAACATCGGCGATGGGCAGTGTGGTGATATCAAACTTTTGTTTTCTAATCAGATAAAGTAGTAAGTCGAGCGGCCCTTCGAAGGTTTCTAATATGACCTCTAGGGCATCGGGGGGAATGAAGAGATCTTCAGGCTTTTCAATTAGCGCTTCGCCATTAATAAACGCAAGTGGCAACGGCTGCTGAACAGGTGTCGAAAGCCCCTTCTCAACAGAGGCCTCATTATCGTTATTGTTTTCTTTAACAAGCTCTGACACAGTTCCACAACCGTTTTTACGCGCTAACAAAGCGGCGATTATTGATATTATTATTTACGCGTTCACGCGAGGGCCTCTAGTGCTTCGCTGTAAACCGAAGCGCTACAGGCCCTCGCAACATAGCTAACGTTTTCCTACTATAACTTTCACCCACAACAAGCAAAAGAAGCTATTTAAAATAGGCTATTTACAACAATCTGTTCAAAAAACAGGAAAACGAAAGTTACTCAAAGGGAGACGGATCGCCCGTGCCATGTCGCACAATTACTGGCGTGTCTTCCGACAAATCAACCACGGTAGTGGGCTGCTCACCAATGTAACCACCGTGAATAATAAGCCCTACTTGCTTTTCCAAGTTGTCGCGAATGACATCCGGGTCTGATTCAGCCATGGTGTTGCCTGGCAAAATCAAAGACGTTGACATCAATGGCTCGCCCAGCTCTTCCAATAATGCAAGTGCAATGGCGTTATCGGGCACGCGAATTCCAATGGTTTTACGTTTAGGGTTTTGCAAACGCTTTGGTACTTCGCGGGTCGCTTTCAACACGAAGGTGTAACGCCCTGGCGTGTTGTTTTTAATTTGTCTGAACGCCGTGTTGTCTACCTTTGCGTAAATTGATAGCTCAGACATGTCTCGACACATTAAGGTAAAGTTGTGATCTTTATCGATTTGACGAATACGACACAACTGCTCAAGCGCCTTTTTGTCTTCCATTTGGCAACCTATGGCGTAGCCTGAGTCTGTCGGATACACCACCACTGCTCCCTCTCGAATTAACTCACAAGCCTGACTAATTAGGCGCTTTTGCGGGTTGTCGGGGTGCACATAGAAAAATTGACTCATAATTACTTCCTTTTCTTAAACGCGCAGAATGATACTACTTTGCCAATAGGTTAAGTGACTGTCCACTTGTTGAGCTTGCTGGTTGAGCTCGTTGGTTAAACTCGCTCTTGGGCTTTCTACTAACCAACTCTCGGCATTTAAATTAGCGATAGTGCTCATCAACCGTACGTGAACCATTTGCCTTACCTTGCCCATTTATACCGAGAGCGTTGCAAATTAGATTTCCTTAGCTCTCGGCCATCTGCCCTTCAAATTGTTTCCAATTATGCCATACGGGTGTGAGCTTACTGCTAATGCCGAGGTTCTTACCCAGCTCAGTCCAACGAGACGGAAAGTGAAAATCAGAGCCCGCTGATGCTAGTAACTTATGGGTTTGTGCAAGCTCATTAATAAGCTCTTGTTTGGTTTTATTGATACCTGGAAATGCGGTTTCAATGGCGTCGCCACCGGCTTGTTCGAACAAGGCCACCAAGCGCCGGAGCCACTTCGCTGTCATATCATAATGAGCAGGATGAGCCAGTACAGCTTGTCCACCTGCATCGTGGATCCACTCGATAGCCGTTTCAATACTTGGCCACTCTGCTTTAACCGCCGCGCGTTTGCCTTTTCCTAAATACTTTTTAAACGCGGCGTCCATACTGGGCACACCGTAGTTATTTACCAATACTCGCGCAAAGTGAGCCCGCGTTACTTGTCCAACGCCAGCTAGCGCTTTTGCTCGCGCTAAAACACCTTCAAACCCACACTTTTCGAGCTTATCGGCAATTTTTTCAGCCCGGGCTTCACGGGTTTGAGACTGGCCTTGAAGCCGCTCAAGAAACGTTGGGCAGTGTCTGTCCACATTTAATCCAACTATATGGATATCGAAACTGTGCCAAGTGGTGGAAATTTCAACACCATCAATAATAGTTAATGCACGTTTTTGCTTCGATTGAGTGGCGTGTGCTTCTTCTAAACCGGCAACGGTATCGTGGTCGGTAACGGCAAGCGCATCCACCTGCATGGTGTGCGCGCGAAGGATTAATTCTTCTGGCGTTAGGTGGCCATCAGAGAATTTTGTATGACTGTGTAGATCTATTTTCAATGTCTTATGCAAATTTTAGGTTGACACAAACGGCAATTTGTTTTCTTCTATACACACAAAGTATACGTACTAACCGCTTCAAATCCTATTGAAGTTTGGAAAAACAACGAGTAATTCATGCATTCATACAATATTTCAACAGCAATGACAGTTGCAGCTTGGTGGTGGCACTCCCTGACTTAACGGGCGGTGTGCACTGTAGTGCGTGAATGAATACACATAAAGGCCCGTTTATACGGGCCTTTTTTTTGTCTTTTTGCAGTTGGAGAGTAGCAAAAATGAGTTTAGCGGAACTGGGGATTTCTCCAGGTAAGGTAGAAACAATTGAGCAGGTGGGACACTATGTCGATGATCCACTTGCCGCGTTTGCCCACCTTTGTGGCAATAAAAATAACGCATTGCTTTTAGAGTCGGCAGAAATTGATTCTAAAGACGATTTACAAAGCTTGCTAATGGTTGATGCAGCACTGCGCATGGAATGCCGGGGCAACCGCGTTGAAGTGAAAGCTCTGACAGGCAACGGCGCTTCAGTGTTACCTTTATTTGTAGACCACGCCCCTGACGGCCTACACATCAAAGAAAGGACAGACACTTCAATTACGTTGGTGTGTGATGAAGCCGACGGTGAACTTGACGAAGACAGCCGCTTAAAGGCCGCAAGCGTAATGGACGCGCTTCGCATTGTTATCAATAAGATTACGCCAATCCGCCAACATCCCCACGCGGTTTTCTTAGGCGGTGTATTTGCCTACGACATGCTAGCAGGCTTTGAAAAATTACCTAACGTTGCAGAAGGTGAAAATGACTGTCCAGACTTTGTATTTTACTTAGCAGAAACTTTAATTACCGTTGACCACCAAACCCGCGAGACACATTTAATTGGCAGTGTTTTTAGCGGACAAGACGTTGCCCAGCAATACTTTGCCATTGCTCAGCGCTTAGAAGCAATTCATCAGCAGCTACACGATATGCCCGCTGAGCCTGTGCTAGTGAGCACAAATGGTGTGAAGATTTCTGATGTAGATAGTGAAGCACAAAGCGGACAGTCACTCGCTTCCGACTCAGAAAGCCCAAACGAAACCGAAAACGGACAGTCACTTTCTTCTTTTGACCCAAGCGTTGAAGTTAGCGTTGATTTAAGCGATGAACAGTTCTGCAACCATGTGCTGGACTTAAAACAGCACATTTTAGCAGGCGACATTTTTCAGGTTGTGCCCTCGCGCACATTCTCTCTCCCCTGCCCGTCGCCGCTACTTGCTTACGCTAAACTTAAAGAATCAAACCCAAGCCCTTACATGTTTTACATGCAAGATGCCGCTTTCAGCATATTTGGTGCCTCTCCTGAATCAGCGCTTAAATACGAAAGAGAAAGCAATCAAGTAGAAATCTACCCTATCGCCGGTACCCGTCCACGCGGCAAACGCCCTGATGGCAGTATCGACAGAGATTTAGACAGCCGTATTGAGCTTAACCTTCGCGAAGACACCAAAGAAAAGTCTGAGCACATTATGCTGGTTGACCTTGCCCGAAACGATGTTGCAAAAGTGAGTCGCCCAGGTACGCGCTATGTGAAAGACTTACTAAAAGTTGACCGTTACTCTCACGTGATGCACTTGGTGTCGCGCGTGGTTGGCCAGCTACGTGACGACTTAGATCCACTGCACGCTTATCAAGCCTGCATGAACATGGGCACCCTGGTTGGCGCACCAAAAGTAAGCGCAGCGACGTTAATTCGCGAAGTAGAGAAAAAACGCCGCGGCAGTTATGGCGGCGCGGTTGGCTATTTGAATGGTCAAGGCGATATGGACACTTGTATTGTCATTCGTTCAGCGTTTGTGAAAAACGGCACGGCTTATATTCAAGCGGGTGCAGGTGTAGTATATGACTCGGTTCCACAAGCTGAAGCTGATGAAACCCGCGCTAAGGCACAAGCGGTAATTGGTGCAGTAAAAGCAGCGCTACAAGAAGAAGCTGAAAGTATCAACGTTGCATTAAATGAAGGAGGCAACGCATGAATCAGCAAGTGACCACCCTATTTTTGCTCGACAATGTAGACTCTTTTACCTACAACCTTGTGGACGAACTGCGCACCTTAAATCTAGACATTAAAGTCTATCGCAACACGGTTTCAGCAAATGCCTTGTTTGAAAGAATGCAGGAACAAGCAACGAAAGGCCCTGTGCTTCTTATGTTGTCGCCAGGCCCAGGCGCACCAAGTGGAGCTGGCTGTATGCCTGAGCTACTTAAAAAAGTACACGGCGTGTTCCCCGTAATTGGTATTTGTTTAGGCCATCAAGCTATTGTTGAGCATTACGGCGGCACCGTAGGTCGCGCCAGCCAAGTTATGCACGGCAAATCTTCTGCCATTACTCATTCTGAAGATGCTATGTTCAAAGGCTTACAGCAGCCCTTACATGTCGCACGCTACCACTCTTTAGTGGCACATTCATTGCCTGAAAACCTTACTGTTTGCGCATCTACAATAAACGATGACGGCAGTGAGGCCGTAATGGCAGTTTACAATAGCGAAGATCGCATGTTGGGTTACCAATTTCACCCAGAATCTATTTTAACAGCCCACGGCAGTTTGCTGTTAAAGCAAAGTATTGACTATTTAACGTTACAGGGAGCGAACCATGCTTAACGCAGGCCCTCTACTAGAACAAATTATGTTGCGAGAATCACTGTCGCAAACCGAGGCATACAGCTTGTTTAACAGCATCATGCACGGTGAGCAAAGCGAGGTGATGATTGCTTCAGTGCTGACTGCGCTGAAGATGAAAAAAGAATCTCCCAGCGAAATTGCGGGTGCCGCGAGTGCCATGGTTGCCAATGCACTGCCCTTTCCCACACCGTCTTATGAGTTTGCAGATATCGTTGGTACAGGCGGAGATGGCCACAACACCATTAATATTTCCAGTGCAGCCGGTGTAGTTGCCGCATCTTGTGGCGTGAAGGTGGCGAAACACGGTAATCGCAGTATATCGAGTAAGTCTGGCTCTGCTGATTTGTTTCGCCAGTTTGGTCTTAATTTAGAAATTAGCCCAGAAACATCCCGCAAGTGCTTAGATGAAGCAAATTTCACATTTCTTTTTGCACCGGTTTATCACGCCGGTATGCGCCACGCAGCCCCCGTGCGCGCTGCGATGAAGACCAGAACCTTATTTAATATACTGGGGCCGCTGGCAAACCCGGCGGGTCCAACTCACGGCGTTTTCGGCGTATACTCGCCTGAACTGCTTGAACCTTACGCAAAAACCCTTATGCTGCTTGGCCAACACCGCGCAATGATAGTGCATGGCGATGGCTTGGATGAACTGGCACTTCACGGCGAATCAATGATTTACGACCTTGAGCATGGCGATATTCGCAAGCTTACCGTTACCGCCGAAGACTTCGGTTTACCTCATTATCCTCTTTCTGCGATTGAGGGCGGTGAACCTGAAGAAAACAGACAATTTGTTGAAGCAGCGTTAAACGGCGAAGGTAAAGAGGCGCACCGTGCCGCTATCGCCATGAACTGCGGGGCACTGTTGAAAGTAACCGGCAAAGCCTCAACCTTCAAAGAAGGGGCTGAAATGGCGATGAACGCTATGGCCGAAGGGTTACCCATGCAGTTATTAACGAAGGTTGCCAAAATTACTCAGGAGGTAAGCACGAATGGCTAATGTGCTTGAGAAAATTGTTGCAGACAAACGAGAAGAAGTGGCCGCACGCAAAGATGCACTGCCGCTGGAAAGCTTCAAGGCGAATCTAGTTCCTTCCGAAAAGAGTTTATTTGCCGCACTTAGTGAGCCAAACGCAGGCTTTATCTTCGAATGCAAAAAAGCATCGCCTTCAAAAGGCCTAATTCGAGAGCATTTCGATTTAGACGAGATCTTAGCGGCTTACACGCCTTATGCTGACGGTATTTCTGTGCTGACAGACGAGAAGTACTTCCAAGGTAAATTTGAGTACTTAGCTTATGTTACTGAGCGTGTTGCTCAGCCTGTGCTTAACAAAGATTTCTTCGTTGATACCTATCAAGTGTATCTAGCCCGTCACTATAATGCCGACGCAGTGCTATTAATGCTTAGTGTGCTAAATGATGACGAATATCGCGAGTTGGCAAGCGTTGCCAATGCTCTGTCATTAGACATTCTTACCGAAGTAAGTAATGAAGAAGAAATGGAGCGCGCTATTGCCCTTGAAGCCAAAATTATTGGTATCAATAATCGCAACTTACGCGACCTTTCTACCGATTTAGCCACAACCGAACGCCTTGTGCCCATGCTAGAAAAAGCTACGCACGACTACGTGGTTATTTCAGAGTCGGGCATATACACACACCAAGATGTGCTTCGTTTAGCGCCTGTATCCCAAGGCTTTTTGGTGGGCAGTGCGTTAATGGCAGAGTCTGACCTACCGCGCGCTGTGAAAACGTTAGTGAATGGTGCAGTTAAAGTGTGCGGACTTACCACCCCCGTACAAGCGCAAATGGCGTTTGATAAAGGCGCTAGCTTTGGCGGGCTTATCTTCGCTGGAAAATCGCCACGCTATGTGAGCGAAGCACAGGCTTTGACTATAACGCAGAGCATAGACGGTGCTTTTGTTGGTGTGTTCGTTAATCACGACATTGATGAAGTGGCATCACTCGCTGCTTCGCTCAACCTTTTTGCCGTGCAGCTTCACGGCAGCGAAGATGACACCTACATTTCAGCGCTTGCTGCCAAGCTTCCGGAAGGTTGTGAAATTTGGAAAGTCGAAGGTGTTAAAGCAACCTCTTCTGGCGCACTACCAGACGCAGTGGACAGACACTTAAAAAATAGCCTTGTAAGCCGCGTTCTTCTGGATTGCCAAGTGGGTGATGCCAAAGGCGGTACAGGCGAAGCGTTCAATTGGCAGCTATTAAACGATATCGAAGCGAAGCATAAGTTAGTGCTTGCTGGCGGCATTAACGCCCAGAATGTTGCAGAAGCTATTGCAACCGGCTGTGGTGCTATTGATGTGAATTCAGGCGTAGAAAACGCCCCAGGCGTGAAAAGCGAAGAAAAACTCGACGCGCTTTTTGCTATTTGCCGCCGTTACTAATTTAAATACAGGACAACGTAATGAACCAGTTAGATACAAAATTTGGTGAATTTGGTGGCATGTACGTGCCCGAGCTACTTATTCCAGCACTAGACCAACTGGAAAAAGCATTCTTGGATGCCAAGGACGACCCAACATTTAACGAAGAGTTTTTATCTCTGTTAAAAGATTATGCCGGTCGCCCCACATCAATGACGTTAACTCGCAATCTAGTAAGTAACCCGAAGGTAAAATTATACCTAAAGCGTGAAGACTTGCTTCACGGTGGCGCACACAAAACTAACCAGGTGTTGGGCCAAGCGCTACTTACTAAGCGCATGGGTAAAAAAGAAGTTATCGCCGAAACTGGCGCGGGTCAGCACGGTGTTGCAACCGCGTTAGCATGTGCGTTGTTGGGGCTTAAAGCGCGTATTTATATGGGTGCGAAAGACGTTGAACGCCAAGCGCCAAACGTGTTCCGTATGAAGCTGATGGGCGCAGAGGTTATTCCTGTAAACGCAGGCTCAGGTACGCTCAAAGATGCCGTAAACGAAGCCATGCGCGACTGGTCAGCAAACTATGATAAAGCGCACTATTTGTTAGGCACAGCCGCGGGCCCTCACCCGTTCCCGACTATTGTTCGTGAATATCACCGCATGATTGGCGAAGAGACTCGCGCACAAATTATGGAAAAAGAAGGTCGCTTACCTGACGCAGTAGTGGCATGTGTGGGCGGAGGCTCAAATGCTATCGGTATGTTTGCAGACTTTATTGATGAGCCATCTGTACGCCTAGTTGGCGTTGAGCCTGCGGGTAAAGGTGTGCACACCAAAGAGCACGGCGCAACTATCGTGACGGGTACAAAAGGTATTCTTCACGGCGCATACACCTTCATTATGCAAGACAAAGAAGGCCAGATTGAAGAGAGCTACTCAGTATCTGCTGGTCTCGACTACCCTGCTGTTGGCCCTCAGCATGCTTATCTTCACGACATTGGCCGAGCGGAATACGTGGCCGCCACCGACGAAGAAGCGCTGAACGCATTCCAATTGCTTGCAAGAAAAGAAGGTATTATTCCTGCCCTTGAATCGTCGCATGCCTTAGCGCACGCGCTTAATATGGCAGATGAAGCGGAAGAAGAAACCATCATCGTAGTTAACTTATCAGGTCGTGGCGACAAAGATTTAGCGCACGTTATCAACATTTTAGGGGACGATTTATAATGGATAGATATGCACAGATGTTTGCCGGCCTTGATGAAAAGAACCAAGGCGCTTTCGTACCTTTTGTAATGGTAGGTGACCCCGATTTAGCGCAATCTGAAGCCATTATTTGCCAGCTAGTAGAAAGCGGTGCTGACGCACTTGAGTTAGGTATACCTTACTCTGACCCCATTGCTGATGGCCCCACAATACAAGCTTCAGCCATTCGCGCGTTAAATAATAAGGTGACGGTAGCAGATTGCTTGGGTGTTATTTCACGTGTTCGCGCAAAATATCCTAATGTGCCTATCGGCTTGCTACTGTACAGCAACTTAGTAATGGCCCAAGGCATCGAAAATTTTTACAATAAAGCGCAAGAGGCAGGCGTTGACTCAATCTTGGTCGCTGACGTTCCTATTCGCGAAGCGGCACCTTTTCAAAAAGCAGCCGAAGCCACTGGCATTTCACAAATTCTGATTGCACCACCTAATGCTACTGACGAAACCATGGAAAAAATCGGGGAATACTCGAAAGGGTACACGTATTTACTGGGTCGTGCGGGCGTTACTGGCGCAGAAACTGCCGCAAACGTGCCTGCTTCAGAGCTTATTGAGCGCTTGAATAAGCACAAAGCAGCACCAGCATTGTTAGGTTTTGGTATTTCTACACCGGAACAGGTTAAATCTGCTATTGACGCAGGTGCCGCTGGCGCAATTTCAGGCTCGGCGACAGTGAATATTATCGCTGCCAATTTATCGGACAGTCACAAAATGCTAAGCGAGCTCGGCAGCTTTGTTGAAAGCATGAAAGCAGCTACGGCAAAAGGATAAGCGTATGCTATATATGATTTGTGCAACCGATGTGGCGGACAGTTTAGAAAAACGCCTAGCGGCGCGCCCTGCTCACCTTGAACGTTTGAATGCATTAAAAGATGCGGGCCGTTTAGTCATGGCAGGCCCTTTCCCTGCTGTTGATAGCCCAGACCCAGGTCCGGCCGGATTTACTGGTTCGCTAGTAGTCGCAGAGTTTGATTCACTAGAAGCTGCTCAAGCATGGGCCGATGCTGACCCGTACATCGAAGCAGGTGTTTACGAAAGTGTTGTTGTTAAACCTTACAAAAGGGTTTTGCCTTAGTTTTTAGCTAAACGCTAAGTAGCAAACTGCGATAAATAACGAAAGCCCCTTGAGACCGAATAGCTCCGGTTTTAAGGGGCTTTTTTGTTGCTTCAACAGTAACAAAGCTAACACTTATTCATTAAACTAGTGTGGACAGACACTCAATTGCTAGACTAATGAGGACACGCACTCGTAATTGTTTGCCAAGCTTCCTTTGGTTGATAATGGGCAGTTACTTAATAATCAGCCAACAACCGTAATAACCAATCCCTTGTGGACAGACACTCGCTCCTCTGAGTAAGTGTCCCAGCGCCTCAAAGCTTCGTCATAAAATTGGCCCATTATACTGCGTTTAAAGATCGACCTTTTCGTGTTCACCCATCTCTTCTGGCTTTACCGTTTTACCAGTAAGCATTTTAAACATGCCTTTGAGTGAAGGGTCTGCATCCCACACTTCTGCATCTATAAGTTCGAAGCGAAGCATTAATAAAGAAGGATCATCTTTACCTTTCTCAAACCATGCTTCTACGGGATTAGACCAGTATTTATCAATCACCTCTTTACGTGATTCAACAGTGAGGTTACCTCGAATGCAAGCGAATACATCGTGACCTTTAGATGCAAAGTGAACCATAGCTTTTCCACCTTTCGCGATGCGGTTGCCTCGACTAGTGTAAAACCAAAACTCACTATCAGCGTCTTTATCAAGCCGGGCGTACATAGGCTCGGCATGCATATCCTCGCCTACCAGACTTACCATGACTTTTGGACTATCTGACATTGCTTTCCACATTGTTTTCTTAATATCGCTAGACATAGCTCCTCCTTGTTGAAAATAAGTGTCTGTCCGACGTTACTATTGAATGGAGCAGTTGAACTAAACGCCTTATTTTCATTTTATTGATTCATCTGAAGCTTATGCCTCGCACGTGGCATGCCAAAAAAGTCAATATCATCCCGCTCAGCTGCCAAAAGAGTTATTGAGAAACGTAAGCTCTTCACTACACACTAGTTAGGTAAAGCTTTGGACACACACTCATACATCCATACGAGCGTTGTGAACTAATTTACAAAAACCGTGGACAGTCACTCGTTTGCACAATAAACATTGGTCCCCCTTAATAACAATCAACAAAGTGGACAGACACTTTTTCAAAATAAGAGTAAAGATTACTCAATATGACTTACTAACGAGAGCACTTAAATATATGCGCCACTTTGAAGCTTAGAAATAGACTTGTGGACAGACACTCTCATTTTGACTTGTGGCCTCATAGCAACTAAGTGTCTGTCCACAATATTTGCTCTTTCGTAAATGCCATTTACTTAAGGCTTATATACAGCTTTTGCTCCGCAAGGTAGACTAAACCTAGTTCAGAATGGGTTCAGTTAACCAAGTTATACTTATCTGTAGTTTGGCCTGAGTGGGATAATAATTGTGAGGTTGTATGAAATTATCGCTTCGTGTTGCAGTAGTTTGTTTAGTGTTAGCTTTGTCTAACACAGCGCCAGCTTTGGCGTTTCAAGACTCTGGCGGCGATATATCAAAAAGCGAAGCTGCTGAGCGTGCTCGCGTTGCTGTAAATGGACGCGTCTTAAAAGTTGAACAGACCTCAAAAAACTACCGGGTAAAAGTACTTAAAAAGTCAGGGCGAGTAGTATCAGTAGATGTAGACAAACGCTCAGGCAAGGTAAAAACAAATAAAGATAAGGACTAACATGCGTATCCTCGTAGCCGAAGACGATAGCAGATTATTAACCCAGCTTGATGCGCTCCTTCAGCAAAATGGCTATAGCGTAGACCTCGCAGATAATGGTGAGCACGCGCTTTTTCTCATTAAAGAATATAGCTATGACCTGGCTATCGTCGACATCGGCATGCCAAAGCTAGACGGATTTGAGGTTATACGAAAAGCCCGTCAAGCTGATATTTCCTGCCCTATACTCATTTTAACTGCTAGAGATAGGTGGCAAGAGAAAGTGGAAGGCCTTGATGCCGGAGCCGATGACTACCTCACCAAACCCTTTCATAACGAAGAGTTACTTGCTCGAACAAAAGCACTAATTCGACGAGCTTCAGGACAAGCGAACCCAACCATTCAGTTCGGCCCTATCTCACTGGATACCGTTAGTGAAGAACTATCGTTAAACGGTCAAGCTCTGGATCTAACAGCTTACGAATACAAAGTCATGGAGTACCTTATGCTTAACCCGCAAAAGGTCATCTCAAAAACAGAGCTAACCGAGCACATTTATGACCAAGATTTCGATTTAGATAGTAATGTCATAGAGGTTTTCGTTGGAAGACTGCGGAAAAAGCTGGACCCGACCGGTGAGTTAAAGCCAATCGAAACCCTTCGAGGTAGAGGCTATAGGATAAATAGAAGTTTATGAGGCAATTGTCGCTACGTCTTCGGAGTATCTTTCTAGCGATTGTTCTTCTAGCGTTATTTGCGCCGTTTACTGTTGTCATTTTAGACGAGGCATATACTGATAGCCTTACGCAAGCCAAGATGAGTGAGCTTAGGTTGATGAACTTAGGTCTGTTATCGGCTTTCGAGTTAGATGGCGACCTGCCCTATATGCCTGAAATTTTATACGAAGAGCAGTTAAACCTTCCGGGATCAGGTTATCTTGGCGTGATTGTGTTTCGAGACGAAGTAATTTGGCAGTCAGCCTCAGCTCTTGAATATACCTTTGCACCACCTGAGATAGACGTTGCAGTCGGTAACGAGTTATTTTTGGATTCTCATACACCTAAGTTTGAAGAAGATTCCGAGTTTTTTGTATACGCCTTTACTGCGGAATTTGCTTCAAGTAGAGACTTCGAGCCTGTTCGGTTTTATATATTTAACAATAAAGCACTTTTTGAAGCAGAGCGGAATACGTTCTTAGACACGACGTGGCAGTGGATTTTCACGCTCTGTATAGCGCTCCTAATTTTTATTATTATCGGGATTAGCCTAGTACTTCTTCCTGTTAGAAAGTTAATTGACGAAATTTCACAAGCCTCAAGTGGACATAAACGCCAGTTAGAATCACGCTATCCCGTTGAATTCGATTCCTTAAAACAATCCATTAATGGTTTGCTTCAAACTGAGGCCGCCCAAAGGGCGAGATATAAAAACAGTTTAGGAGACTTAGCACATAGCTTAAAAACGCCTTTGGCAGTAGCATCGGGCACTAGCGATTTACCTACTGAGGTAAACGAAGCATTACAGCAAATTGACCGAATCATTAAACGCCAGCTGAAAAGAGCGAGTGCTGGAAAATCTGGCTGGCAACAAGCTATCTATATATTACCCATTTTGCACAAGCTTGCCGATGCAATGGATAAGGTCTACCAAGATAAAGCCCTTACTATAGAGTTTGAACTGGATGAGGATACTCAGTTTAAAGGAGACGAGACCGACTTCATGGAACTATGTGGCAACCTTCTAGACAATGCATGCAAAGCAGCGACCAATAGAATTATCGTATCAGCGTCGAAGCGTGCTGGTTGGCTAACAATTAAAGTAGAAGACGACGGCCCTGGTATTCCTGACGACAAAAAGGTGCTTTTGTTAGAGCGAGGAACTCGACTTGATACCTATACAGAAGGCCACGGAATAGGCATGGCGTTGGCGGCCGATTTAGTTTCAATCTACGAAGGTAGAATGCTCATCGAGGACAGTTCGCTTGGCGGTGCTCGTATCGTTATTCAATTTCCCAATCACGAATAGTGCTTTAAAAAGTACAACGAAGTTTGTGCATGACCGTTAAATCCTCGAGCTTTCAATTGCTCTAGTATGAAAGTGGACAGACACTTGAGTTCCTACAAAAGTTGGGGCGTATGGAAAGCGGACACACACTTAATCTTGCACAAAAGTTTGGGGGGACTGACACATTCTCAATTGACTGTTTAGCTAGAGACCAATGAGAGTTTTTTTTAAATCGATTGAGTGTCTGTCCACTTTCTACTTCCACTAAGTTACGACGCAGACTTCTCACCTTCACTCGATAACAGCACCGCAAGCCACTTGCTCTCCTCGCGAGACTCTAATGCTATTTTTACCACCATGGTTAACGGAACTGAGAGCAACATTCCAACGGTGCCTAAGGGCTGTTGATCTTTCGTGATTAGTTTTTGACCGGCATGGTAAAGCGTTATAATTCGTTTCGTCAAAAATAAATTAACAACTCAATACCATGCCAACCGCCTGAGAACTGGTATCCCTTGGCGAGATTTACCCACAGAGTTTGGTGGCTGGAGTGCCATTTATCGACGCTTCAATTTGTGGTCAAAGAAAGGTCTATTAAATATGTTATTCAATGAGTTAGCAAAACTTGCTGATTATGACTGGGTTTTTGCGGACGGTTCAATTGTTAAAGCCCATCAGCATAGTACAGGTGCTGCGACATCAGATAATGAATGCATAGGTAAGAGCCGAGGTGGTAATTCTACGAAAATCCATTTGGCTGTGGATAGTGGCGGACTTCCTATATATTTCGAGCTATCGGAAGGCCAAAGAAACGACATTACTCGTGCTCAAAGTTTGGTTGACCATTTGCAAGAAATAAATATTTTCGTCAGCGACAAAGGGTACGATAGTGATTCTTTGCGGGAATATATTGAAGCCAAGGGAGGCACTTCAGTCATACCGAAACGCAATTATGGCCAAGATATAGACAAAAACAGTGTCGATTGGTGCCTTTATAAATATAGGCACTTAGTTGAAAATGCATTCGCACGAATTAAACATTATCGTTCAATATCAACTAGGTATGAAAAATTGGCGAGGAATTATGCCAGTATGGTGTCACTGGCATTTTCAATGATGTGGCTACCTATGTATTGCTGAGTGAAATATGTACAGCAAAGATCAACAGGCCCTAGGTATTGCTGAGTGAAATATGTACAGCAAAGATCAACAGGCCCTAGAAGACGCAAATACTTTGAACAGCGAGCGGCGTGATGATAGAACTTCCGCTGTCCCTTTTTGTATTCGGTGTGGTTCTTCTGACCTGCAAGTTAAATCAAAATCAAATAACACTCGATTCGGAAAGCCTATCTCGCGAACCCATAGATCTGTTTGGATGCAATGTAACGACTGTAATCACTTTATGAGCTTCAATCATTGCAATCAAACTAACACACGCCTTATCAAGAATGGCACTTATTGGACGTATCATTCAGCAAGAGCCATCGAGCCGTTCAATATAAAGTGTCCTAAATGTGGTGAATGGGGAGCATGGTAATGATTTCCCGTCAAATGCCACAGACTTTCTCTTCAACAGAGCTAAGTGAGAGAGATATTCCCGCCGCTATAAATAGTGAGTTCGGTTTCGATGTAGAAAACTATTTTTCTACACGAAATTTATAACGATGATTTATTTTCCGCCTTCAATACATATTCCATTTCAGTGTGTGAACAGTGATTCTGGAATCGCTGTTCAAGTTCACCTAATTATCTTCAACACACTGAATTGACGATTCGACGAACTTACCTAAATAGCTGTCAAAGTATCTCCGCCATGCTTTGTTACTCTTGGCCGACATTGAATTTTCATTGCGTCACTAACAAAAGCATTATCATTGGCTTTACTTGACCAAATGTAAGCCTCGCCTGGCTTAAGCGACCCTAGCTTTTCAGGTGTTAATGTTTTTAATCCAATACAAGCCTTTTGAATATGCTTCAGCCAATCTGGAGCATTAAATTTATGCAAAATAATCTGTGAAGACAGCTGAATGAGCTCTACAGGTACTGAAGGAGGATCTTGGCTAGCTATCATCACGCTAGTACCTTTATGTCTCATTTCACGCACGGTTTCAACCAAGCCCTTCACTAAATCAGGACTATCAATGTATTTATGACACTCATCAAAAACAATTAACTTATTGAACGTTTGATCTTGATATTTTGCTTCTGAGAAGATTTGTAAAAGAACTACAAATAATCCTAGAGCTTCATCTTTTTCTATAAATTCATCCCTAATATCAACAACTATCATTCTGCCTGGTCGGATCAATGATGCTACACTTAATTTGTCATCAATATACTGCTCAGCAAAATCGAGTCTCATATCAGCTAAGTCTTTTAACGCATCGGATAAGCTGGAGTTTTGAATGCCATTTCTGATCGCTTCAATAGTCAAATTTCGCCGATTTTTTCGCATTATATTTCCTAATTGACGAATATAAGCAGCTTGATTTCCAACAGCCCCCATTAAGAATTTCCAATGGCCTGCCTGAAGCTCCGAAGAGCAAAACTTCAATGGAAATACCTCAATACCAGGATATTCTTTACGGCGTTCATCAAGTTTATCTTCAGGAGTAAGCAGCACAACATCATCTAATGACGTCGGCTCTGCTCCATAAACCTCTTTGAGCCTTTCTAATTGAAATGCGTCGTCATTTGCGGCAATCATAGATGTAAACTCGGGCTTGTAGTCCTGAGTCTGGCTATAATGGAAAATTACGCTTGCCAGCTCTTTATGCAGAGTATTAATCGCTGGAATTGATTTGGTTGCCATCTCAACTACAGAGCCTAAGGTATAACTTTTACCACCGCCTTGAACTCCAAATAAACTCAAAGTGTGGGTATGATTTAAATCCAGGGCGACTTTACGCCCGTGGACTTCTCCAAGAAGGCCAAACTGCCCTGAATCACCATTGACACCCAATACAATATCGTGAGGTACAATATCCACCTCTCCAACTGGTGGCTCTGGCTCTGGCTCTGGCTCTGGCTCTGGCTCTGGCTCTGGCTCTGGCTCTGGCTCTGGCTCTGGCTCTGCAGAATTATTACTGTTTGAATTAAAACTACTTACTACTTCACGCTCTTTTGTAGATTTTATGTCAGCTGCTTCCGTATTTAACTCTTCATTCTCAATGATGTTAGTTCGAGTTATTTCGATTTCAGCTTCGACATCTACTAAGGGCTCTAACTCTATCGACGCTTGAGAAACCAACTCTTTCCACGAAACAGTTCTATCACGTTCTTTATGCAAAAATTCCGCAGAAGTTAACTTTGGTAACGACAGCTCTATGGTGTCCAGCGTTACTTCTGACAACTCTTCGTCCTCAACTAGCCCCGTAGCTGAAAGCAATTCATCAATGTGATTTCTACCTACTCGGTGAAACTCAATCCCAACTTCATTTTCAACACCGTTGTTATCCTGACCAAAATCAAAAATAACAGCACTACGAGTTATTGCTAGCTTGTATCCTTGCTCTAGGGTTCTCAGCAAAAACTTAGCTTCTTCAATCACATCAGCACTAAGCAAACCGAATCGCTCAGATCTCTTGAGGTAGTGTTCTAATAAAACGCAAAGTTTCTGTGTTTTAACTAATCTATCTGGTCTGTCAGGAGAAGTTCTCGCTAAGTCAAAATGGCGTTGTAAAACTTTTTCTGACTCAGATATTTGCTCCGCAATACTTTTTTTCAGTGTTTCATACTTCGATAAATCACCGACTTCTGAATAGCATTTTACTTCAATAAGGTTACACCTGATTGTGCGTGTAGATGCATCTAAATCAAACAATGCTAGGTCTGTACGCTTAAAGCTAATCTCCGAACCTAACTCTCCATCAGCCTTTTGCAGCTCAGAGTAAAGTTCTATATGGGCATCTAAAGGTACTACAACCTGTTCTTTAAAGACGCCCTGGTATTCCAGATATAACTTAGATAAAGCCAAGCCCAAAGCTTCTGATTTTGAAGCGCTATTCGAGGCAAGTTTTAGTGCCAGCCTTCCCGACAAAGCTCTCAAGGAATCTAGCACTCTGGTTGCTTTATTTACATCAGGTACTATTTGGTGTTGCTCTAACGTTCCTTTTAACAAAGCCTCAATTTCTGTCGTCGAGCGCGAAGTAATTACAAAATTGTGAGTATTAGAAGAAGCCATTTCAGGGCTATGATCAATAAGGTAATCAGGTCGACCATCTTTACCACCATGATCAAAGAACTCTATTCCTAAGTTTCGATCTACTGTAAACACCCAATCACTTACTTCATGTAACTGATTGAGCAATGCCCTTTCTTTTGAGTCCAGTGACAACCTAACAACTGGAACTTGCTCCAATGAAAAGCTACCTGTTGCAAGAGAAGCTGTAATCGCAGACATCATTTTTGGAAGCTTTGCTAAAGTTGAGGAGACTTGTCCACCGAATAGCATTTTAGCAGCACCATGGCGAGTGTGACGGTCCCAAGCTACAACACCATTTTCATCAAAATAATCAACGCAATAGTCTTGATACAAACCGTACACAGGAGCAACTTGTTCATCTGCTTGAGGCCTAATGACCGACAACTCTTCAGCAGGGAAAACATCAAATAACATACTCAAGTGAGAACTAAACTCTTCTGGCGCTTCTTCAAACTCAGAAATAGATCTTAATGAAACACTTAACCTTGGTACTAAATGATTGTCAGAAGATTGAAATAGCTCATTATCTCCATTGGAATCATCATTACTGTTAATCAGTTTAAACAGCTCAGCTCCTACCTCTAAAGCGTATGGGTCTTCAACAAATAACCTTATATCAAAATAAATGTGTTTTAATTCTTGCTTCTTTCTAAGTGTCAACAGCATTCCCGCAACCGCACTTGCGGAGCCAGCATTGAACACATTAATTGATAAACAAGAAACGTAAGGGTGCTGAACTAAATAGCGCTCTACCTTATTTGCTAAGTAAGTGCTACTTTGCTTACCAACCTGTTGATAATCATTTTTAATTCCAAGCGCAGTTTTTATTTTGTCGATGAGCGACTGCGGCTCTCGTTCTTGGGCTGATGCCAATACACTCCAAAACGGATGAATACTATCGAGCGCAACCATCAGCTGTCCTTGGGCGTCAGGCAGTACATAAGGAAAATTAGTCAAAGAAAGTTCTTCTAGGAGACTATTTTTACTGCCAATTGCAATTTCTTTACTTACTTTCTCACTTTGTCTAGCCCAAGTTTCAGCTAGTGACGACCAACCTCCTAACCACAAGCACCTCAAAGGGTGGGTCGGCCCAAGCACCATAGCTTGCTTGTAACTACCGTCGTAATTCCACATAACGATAGAAATAGAATCTAAGCGAAGCAAAGCAGATAGCTCAGCTGTATAGTCTTTCCCATTTTCAGTAACTTGAAATACTGCCGCTAAATATTCTAAATAAGCTTTAGAATATTTGTATGCTTCATTTGAAGTAGATACATGATTATGAGCAACAGAAATTAGCTCTTTTTCACCCTGAGAAATTAAAGCAAAGTAATTTTCACGCGCTTTTTTAAAGTTTTCAAATTGCTGCTCTACATCACTAACAGGCCAATCAACTATGTCAGGTCCAGGTTCTTGTGCTTGTTCATTTCGAATCTCAACCCGCCAGGTAATTGCAGACATAGGGTTAGCAAGTATCTTTTGTTCAAAGTCTTTCAAGTAAGTGGCTACTGGGACCTGTATGCTTCCGCGTTTTTTAAACTTAATGTTTAGTAAGGATTCGGATTTACTCTTTGTTTCCTGCCAATTTGACTCAATTACTTCAGCGTTAACGAACTTATTAGTCTCTGTAACCTGAGTAAATTCTGCTTTAATTTTTGCATGAGCTAACGACGCTTCCCTGACTTTTCTACCAGGAAGTGGCTCTACCTCTGCCTCAACAGCAGGCAACACATAAAACAACTCACTTTCATTGATTCGTGAACCTGCGTCATCGGCACTAGAAGTTCCCCAAGGAATAGGGTTTTGATCGCCATCAACCAAAGATAATAACTCTTCATTTTCGTCAAATGCCTGAACTCTTACGTAATGCCAGCCTTCTTCCCACTCGATGCCTGTTAACTTATTAAATTTAATCGTTACTGTTGACTTAGCAGTTGCCTTGCCAACTTTAATTAAACCAACAAAATCGCCATGTTGGCTAAATACTTGAGCTTTGTATTTCGCAAGGCCATTTACTTCTTTAGGGTTTGGCTCTACCGAAAATGACACAGAAAAGTTTTTGATTCCTCCCTGACCAACGGTAAGTACTTGCTGACCTACTAACTGCTGTAAATTAGGATCTTTTTCATCTTCAGGAATTACAGGCAATCCAATTTCAGTTACGGTTAAACATACTGAGTCAGTTACCTCTTCTTCGTATTGAAATCGCCATTTATCAAAGGTAAGAGGCCAATTATTACTATCAACAACAAGCTGTTTACACCAAGCTTTATTGATTAGGCTTTCCTGATCGTTAAAAAACAGCGCCAATTTTCTATTAAAGTCTTCTCCCTCAAGCTGCAGGTCATAAACCGTAGCAATCGCGGATTTTTCCGATTTATTGATTAATTGAATAGATTCATGGTTCTTTACTAATTTTCGCACCAGCATAGAGTGGTCTTGGTGCAATTCCAAATCAGGTATCAGTCCTAGTTCATATAAAGCAGCTCCTAAAACACTAGGATCAAAGTCGTTTACTTGAATTGTTAAGATATACCTAAGCCATTGATATGGATTTATTTTCAGCGATGCTTTTTCGTTAAGTATAAAAACGATCTCTTCAACCAATTGTGACAAGGAAGCAGGACACTGTTCTTTAATCGACTGAAAAGCTAATGAATATACGTCCGTAATATCGACATGCTCAAACGTCGCCTCGCCGAACGAATCCTCAGAAGAAGTTTTTAATTCATTTGGCACAAAAACAAGTAATGGAGACCTTAAATTACCTTGCTCATCAGGGTTTCTCAGCTCAACTAGCTTTGTGCTCGTAACAGAATAGTTTTTCTCTGCATTATTAGCTAAAACAACTACCTGACTATTATCTACTGACTTAGCTAATTCCTCACAAAGCTTATACATCAAGCTGGTATCTAAATCTGAAACCTTCATGCAATGACCTGCACCTCGAGTTTCAAGGAGCAACTTTAATTTTGGTAAAAGTACAGTGATTAAGCTTTTTTCGATATCTGCACTTACAACCGTTTTAATTCCCTTAATCATGCGTTACTTCCTTGTACTTTTTTATTTTGTTTTTCGTCAATTTGATATCTAGGGGTGATCGTTTGTGTAACATATGCATCTGAAAGATCACTATAAAAGCCAATCTCCCTTAGGCGTCGCTTAAAGCCTGCCAAGTTGTCTCTCAATGCACTATTTACATCAATCGACTGATCGCAAAACACATCTGTCTTTGGAAGGGATTCGATAAAAATGCCATAGCGAGTCTTTAGAAAACTCAGTAGCTCGTCAACGCGCAGCTCTTTTGTGTGGAACCCCAAATCCCCCCCTTTTGATAACACTGCTAGTTGCAACATAACTTCAAGCAGCCTTCCATCTAAACAAAAACGCCTACCGCCATGGTTACCACTATTTTGCTCCAACAAAGCACCAGGTTTATTTTTCAGCATAAAACTATCTAAGTTTTTAACCATCCCTGAGCGAATAGCATTTCCTTGTACGAAAAGTAAAATTTCTATGTACGTTTCAAACTCCGGCAAACCTAGTTGTGTTATCGCATGTAACTCTGGTGGTATCTCTTCAGATTCACTAGCTGACGATGCTGATGTATCTAATATTCCAGCATTTCGTTGCCCAAAGAATTGCTCTCGATCTTGCTCAAGAGGAGTTTCAAGTAATTTAAACAGTTCAGTAACCGGCATTTGCTTCACCGATTTCGAACCAGGAAGCTTACCTTTTTTCGACAAGTACTCAGCAAACTCGTCTAATTTCTTAACACCAAAATATGCTTTAATAAACGCTGGTATGCGCTTGTAATGTAAAGTGGCGCTTTGCTCTGCCATTTGATGAGTTAAACTGTTAGTGCCATTTGTCATATCAACAAATATTGCCGTTTGTTGTTTCTCACCTTCTTCTAGGTTTCTACCCTTACTCTTAGCTAGAGCTGGTAACAGCTTAAATAGCTTTAACTGGTATAAGGCTAAGTGAAAGGCTAACAGGTTCTTAATGTATTCAACCATCACTGAGCGCGGAATATACTGACGATAAGTCATCAACTTAATAATATCTTCAGCCAAAGTATCAGCCGCCTGTTGATTAAGTGGTGCAAACCTATCTTGTAAATCAGAATGATCCGGCGCATCAGATTTAACCTGATCGGAAAGTCGTAATAATGCTTGTGTTTCAACATCAACTTGAGAATGACAATCATATTGACCGGTAGACGAATCAACACCGGCAAAAAAGAATTGCTTTAACCTAGAGATTGCTGCTTGACCACTTTTAGCATGGTAAAGTAATTCGTATACTTGTTTTGAAGCCCCGTAATCTCGGCAGTTTTTAGGATTTCTAAATAGGTAAGTGTTACCGTGAAGGGGTCTTGGCGCAGCTACGGCCTCATTTGCTTTACCTCGGTTTATAAGATCGACTAGATGTGTTTCTATCCATTTTTCGATGGTAATTGGCGCTTGGGAAAAGCCCTTAAAATGTTTTTCATTACGTGAATCTAAGAACTCATCTTTGAACAGATCAACCGTCATACCTTTAGCACTTAACTTGCTAGAAGCACCATTGTGTTTTAGCCTGGCGAACAAGTGAGTTAAAACGCGATCCATTTCAACTATTTTATAATCTAAATAGCTTACTTTATTAGTGCGGAAAGCTTTATCTTTTTTTCCTAATTTCATGACTGCGCCTCCGCTATTAAATGCTCTAGCTGTAAAACACCACCGCTGTCACGTGTAATTTTTTCGTATT
Organism: Alteromonas sp. MmMcT2-5; assembly: GCF_022348315.1. Taxonomy (NCBI): domain Bacteria; kingdom Pseudomonadati; phylum Pseudomonadota; class Gammaproteobacteria; order Alteromonadales; family Alteromonadaceae; genus Alteromonas; species Alteromonas sp. MmMcT2-5. The sequence goes on from NZ_JAKRFB010000016.1 coordinate 87,028, forward strand.
TTTGGCCATTCGTAGTCAAAAGTACCTCTTGATAAGGGGCTGAAGCGAGCACGTTTTTAAATACTGTTAAACTTAAATAGAAACTTTGTTCGGCCTGAGCAGATGGAATATAACCCTGATTTAGACGTTGAAGCATTTCAAATAGATCCAAATCTAAATCTAGCTCGGCGGTTAAACCTGTTTCATCCTGATATTTAAGTAGGAGTGATTGTGGACTGTGTTCAATGTAAGAAGACTTCATGGCCGAGTCTTTAACTTCTATTGAAAAAACATCAGCTGGGAATAATCGGTAGCTCTTAATTGTCCCTTGATTTACTTTTCGCACCTGCATAGCAAGTTGTCCGTTAAAGTAAGCCGGATTGTGTAATCCTTCACCTCGGTTAATAGCGTTGATTGCTAACGATTTAGCCTCAGCTAAGGAGTATTCTCCTTCTAGATAGCTGACAAGTAACTTTGCGGAGCGATAAGGTAATAGTCCTTTCCAGTTTTCACCTCTGCGTTCAAAGTAAGCTTTTCGCCTTAGCATACCGACGACATGTCGATGAGACAGGTATCTTTCTTTGCTCTGACTTAAAGCCGTACCACTAGGTAACGCTTGATGTGCATTTTCAAGCAATTGAGTTTCATGTCCACTTCGTTGTTCAAACTGAAGCCAATCAACGGCTTCTAGTCCTAGAAAATCTAAACCGCGATCTAGTCGCACATCAGAACCTTGCGCAATGTCAGTTTCACTAAGTAATTTTAATAATCTGTCCTGAGTATTTTTTGAACCACACCAAGAATTAAAGTAATACCCACTTAAAATTTTGTCAGCTTCACCGTTCGCATAAATCTCTTGAATTTCAGAACAAGAGTATTCTCCAACTAGCATGTAACTTAATGCAGAGCGTAAATCTCGCATAGTGATGTGCAACTGGTTTCTTAGACTAGTTAGCTTGTATAGATATCCCAACCGTTCAATTACTTTAGGACCGGTTTGCTCATCTCGGAATGTATCTACATTGTGTTTCACATAGCACTTGTCTTTTAGTGCACAATAATCACAACCTTGCCATACTTTCGCCGAAGTCATTTTCTTTAAAAGGCGTTCAAATATCGAGTTTTTCTGAGTTTCAGTAGAAGCCAAAACATCGCGCATATTTAGGTTTACAACAGCGACCTCATTTTTAACGGAACCATCTTTCAAACTTTCTTCAACTAGCATTTTTAGTGCGGAAAACTCATCGGCATTTTGCGTCAAGAAATCTATCAGTCGACCTTCGTTAATTGCAATCAAGCGAGTTTCGTTATGAGGCCATTTACTAATATCATCACCATGATAAGCATTGAAGAATTCGTCGAGAACGACTTCATTTTCTTTATCACCCTCATCTTGGCTACCATCGTAATTAGTAATATATTTGTGACCATCTAATTCAAACGAGCAACCATTGCCTAACGGGTTTAAAGTTAAAGTTGTACCTTGTTTTTCAACTAAAGATTCTAGCTGTTGAAGAAATGCCGTTTTACCATCTCCAGCGTTACCTGTGATCAGGACTAGACGTAATTGACCAGCTAAAACCGCTGGAGCTAACTCAGTATCTAATGATGTTTCAACATATATCAGTTTCGCGTAATCATCTAATCCACGAGTACCACTGTTTGAATGTCGGCTTTGACTGTACAAAGTCAGCATATAATCATGAAATGCTGACTTGCTTGGATTTGAACCATCAGCCAGCGGTGGCAAATGAAATTGAGATGTACTCTCGTCCGACTGGAATTGAGCTTTTTTAAGTTGCTGTACTTTATTTAACGCTTCTAATAATTGGTCTGCCGATTCAAAGCGATCAACACGTTTAGGAGAAATAAGCTTTAGAAGAACCGACGACACGTCGTCCGTTAAGTTAAAACTTTGCGTGAATTCACTTGGATGACGCGCCAATTCGTCGAGTGGTGGACATTGAGTATTTGCCCAAGGGTATTCACCCGTCATAGCTCGATACAAGGTGATGCCTAGGGCATATAGATCTCTATCAACTAAGTCGAATGATTGTGGAGTCTCAGTAATGTTTAAATCTGGCGGAAGATATTTTCTAGAGCCACCACCTAGACTTAAATCCTCTGCATCAACAGAAACATTAAAGTCAATGATACGAACTTTACCGTCTTTCCATATCAAGTTTTGCGGCTTAATATCACAGTGATAGATATTGTGGTCATGCAAGTGCTTGAGCCCTTCCGCTACTTGCTTAGCCATCGTCCACACTTCATGTGTGGTGAGTGACCTTTGCTGTATTAGCTCGCCAACGTCTAAGCCTTCTAAATATTCAAAGACAATATATGGAGGTCCATCATTGGGTAAAACATCAGCATCATAAACTTTTACAACATACGGGTGCTCAGGTAGCTTCAATAATGTCCTATATTCTTGCTTTAAGCGTTCTAATACAGATTCTCGATCTTGAAGAATAAGCTTAATGGCGCGCGATACATCACCAAAAGTATCAGTAACTTTATAAACAACTCCAAAACCGCCAGGCTTACCTAGTGGCTGTTGTACAACATACTTATTGGATAATTGATAACCGTTTTTAAGCCTTTTGTAGTTTGCTGGTGTTTGTGCTGGATCCACTTTTTTCGGTTTATTTTGTACAGGCTCAACAACTTCCTCACCAGACATTTGGGCTTCTTGTTTAGGTCGCCACAATTCATTAAATTTTTCTAAGGCCAGTTCAGCAGTTAAACGTTCAGAAGCCTCTTTGTGGCATAAAGCTTGAAGCCAATTATCAAATTCACTCGGTAACTGCTTATTGGTAGAACTAAGTTTATTAGTCAGCACACATGACTTTTCAATCGCTTGCGTAACAGTCTCGAAAGCGGCATCACCACTAAATAGCTCAAATATAACTAACCCAAGGCTATAGATATCTGAGGCACAACTAGCGGCATTATTGTCTGCCCATAGTTCTGGAGCTTTATAACGGTTAGAAATTCGTTCTTGGACTTCATCTGCAATTGTGGTCGTACTTTCTGCACCTATACGTGCATAATCAAAATCAACCAGTCTAGGTTGACCATCCAAACCAATCAATATGTTATCTGGCGTGATATTTCTGTGAACCACATCATGTCTGCACATATGATTCAAAGCAGCCAGCATCTCTTTCACCACACGCTTTTTCTGATCAAACGTTAGTAAAAAAGAGCTATCCTTTAACTTTGAGCTGAGGCTATCGCCCGGAATATCGTCCGTAAGTAGTATGTATTTGTCTTGCGCTTCTGTTGAAAAGAAGTCCTTTACACCAGCAATGGCAGAATGAGGTGGCATTTTTGAAACGGCACGATATGCATTTTCTAACAGACGTTTTTGCTTGGCGCGATCATCTTCTGGTAAATACGGTTCGGCCTTATATGCTTTTGCTAAAACAGTTCCACCTTTACGACCGGCTGTTACATTAAAAGCACGATACTCAGTGAAGTATTCGTTAACCGTTAAAGTCTCAGCAACTTCCCAATTACCATAACGCTCGCCATGACTGCGCTTCTTGGCTGATTTGCCAAGGGCCTCAGCGATAATTTGAATATACTTAGTAACGTTGCGTTCAAATCGTTCTGGGATTCTGAGGCTATCGGTGAAGAAACGAGTGCTGTTTTTTAAAGAAACTACATGACCACGCTCTCTATCTTCAGGATCAAGAAACATACAGTCATCAATTGTTAAAACAACTGCTGTATCAACATAAATATTCTTTAGATCTTTATTGGCTCTATTTTGATTACAAATAAGGCCCGAAAGCGATTTCGCATTACCACGCAACTTAGGTAAAGGCGAGCGATAGCTTGTGTGAGTCGTGTGCCAACTATTTCCGGCCACCTCAACCTGTCCATGAATACCCTTAGCATCCACTAAATAAATAGCATGAGGAGCTACTACACAGATATCCACTTCAAAAAGCTGATCAAATTGTTCTACTTCAAAACTATGAATAACAAAATAATCGTCTGGTAACTTATCCTTTAACCATGCTATGGCTTTACGTTCTTCATCATTGACCGCCTCACCAATTGCAAATACCTGTGCCATAAATGCTCCTTAATGTTTTGGTGCTGCAGCCTCGATTGCGTCTTCAACCATTCGAACAGCTTCATCCTCTAATTTTTGAGCTTCAGCAGCTAATTCACCAGCTTTTACTACCATCTCATGTATTTGCTTCTCATATTCTTTACTAACCCTAGGTAGCTTCAGCTTTAACACATCGTCTGAAGACAAATGAGGTATCGAACTTCCTGCCGCAGTTCTGATGAGTTGTCTATAGCCGACGTCTGTGCACATCAAGTAAGCGTATAAGTAACCGGGCAATACCTGAGATTTCTGAGCCTTAATTCTAATCACATCAACCGACACCGCAGCGTCTTCAAAACGTGAGTCGGCCCAAACACCCGTCCCTATAATACCTCCAACTTGGCCGCTACGCGCCAGCAACAAATCTTGCTGCTGAACTCCCCACTCTGACACGTCACCTAGTTTAGACTTAGCTAAAAAGCGCTTAGGCTCATAACGAGCCCTAAAAATTTCACCACTAGTTGAAAAAGGTACGCCATGGTCACTTTCAGTGAAGAGCAACTTCATTCTGCCAGACTCACCAGTTGTCACTCCCAGCTCGGCTAATGTTTCAGTCCCACCAGCACTAACAACTAATTCGTCGCTTAATTGAGCAATTTTATCGTGATAGGTGGAGTCCATCCGTTTCTGAACTAGCTTGGAAGAAGCTGATGAATGCGTAAAAACACGATGTGATAAGGCTAATTTTTCAGGGAAGCTAAAGTAATCAGTAATTAGCTTTCCAGCTTGTTTTAGTAAACTGTTAGCTTCCGTCCTATTTACACCGCATTGTTCGACTTTTGCATGGACAGATATCTCCAGAGATTTATCAACTATTGGGACTGGTAGATTTATGACATGGTGAGGCTCTATATGCTGGATGATTGCACCATAGGTAGAGCTGACTACTAGGGGTACTCCGAACTTGCTTCTTAAGTAACAATATAAGTAGCCTGGAGATACTTTTTCAGAATCAGGAACTACTCTCATCACGTGTTCTGAACAGGCATTACCATCCATCTCTTCACGAGCTAGAGTCATACGTCCAATAGTTCCAGAACGAGTAATCAAAATCCAATTTTTGAAAATTTTAAATAGTGGCTTTCGAGTTACTTGTTCTTTTGATATTAAAGGTAATCTAGCTAAGTTTGCCTGGATGATATCGACACTCCCCATAAATGGAGTGCCATATAGTTCTTCTTTAACCCAGACTCGACCTTCTCTTCCCGCATGAAATGCCCCTTTAGCTTCATTAACTAACAGCTTTTTCAGCTCTTTCTTGGGTAGAGTACACTCAGTTATCAGTTGTTCCGCTTCCTTAGCACCCGTCATATATGGACCGCAATCTAAACGCTTTCCTTCATCACTAAGCCAATTGCTCGGTATTGTCTTTACTTTCATACTTGCTCCAAAGGAAACCACTCTCTAACTTTTTCAGTAACAAAGTTAAAGGAGTTATGTATACAATTATCAATCGGTGCTAATTTTGCGAAGTTTTTACACACCAACGCGTGTTTTACGTTTTTGCCCGTTCGGTTTATTTTAATTAATAACTCAAGAGCTTCTTTGGGCTTAGAAGGAATACCTTGTTCATCAAATACCCAACCATTCGACGCTAACCAGTCATTTATATTTTCTGCTAAATTAAATCTAACTAAATCCGCTAGTAAGCCATCATTTCCCGGCCATAAAACGACCTCTAGCTCAGGCGTTAATACGCCAACCGAAAAATCATCAACTTGCCACCCGCTCGCTAGCATATTTTTTTCAATATCAGCCTTAATTTGCAACTCTCCTGGTGAACCTGGAAATTGAGCATCAACTAAGATTATTGCTTTTTCATAACTAGTTTTGAGAGGCTCTAAAAACTTATGTGCATTGAGCCAAACACTTCGATCAGTTTGCCCTGTTGGTGTTTTTTTTATATCTCGAACAGGGCTAAATTCAAACGGAGAGCAATTTATATCTGAAAACAGATTCTCGCGCTCAAAGAATCCGGTAACAGCCATTTTTATGCCATTACACGGAACCAAACATACTACTTTCCTACTCATTCGAATATTCCTGCAGCAAACAAGGTTCCCAAATCTAGATCACCTTTCCAATCGACTAGAGCGGGATGCTCTCTTCCCTTCAACACCTGGGTGGCCCCTTCATCATCAAACCTTAGCGTAATAATATTTTCGATTTCAGTATGCGCTAATACCGTCGGCGAATGAGTCGACATGAATAATTGAGTGTTTGGAGCACAATCAAGGGCCTCCAATACTGCGTCTATTGCTTTGGGGTGAATACCATTTTCAGGCTCTTCCAGAGTTATAACTTTAGGCGCATCATTCAAATACGGAAGAATCGTTAAGGCAAAAATATGAAGAGTTCCATGAGATAAACTACTTGAGGGTACTTCCATTCCATTGTCATATATTACTTGCAGGTAACAATAACCATCATCGTCTCGTTTATTAGCTCTAATATTCTGTATTGATGGTAGAGCCATCTTTACGACTTCGATCCATTCTTCTAAGTCTTCAAGGCTATTTTCTTGCAGCTCATACACCTGCCAAGAGAGGTTACTGCCATCTGATTTAAAAGCTTTTTTATTTCTAGGACTAGCTGCTAACCTCATTGCTGGCCATTGTGGTTCGTAACTTTGTGCTCCTTGCTTAAGGAACTCAAGGAGCCAAAATGCTGCAGGAAAGCTAACTTCGTCAGCAGGCATTGAAGCAAAAGCAGAGCGTTCATTCTGTAAAGCAAATTCAATATCCTTAGTTTTCCTTTTGTCTGCCCACTCCGCAGAATAAACAGCTTTTTGTCTATTAGACCTTTCAATTACTTGGAAAACATCATCATTATCAAATCTGCCGCCTTGAATTTCTCCGCCATGGTCAACTCTGTTGTTATCATTAAAGAGCATCAAGTGCTCTTCTTTGATTTCCAACTTATCTCCAATGATGCCTATAGATATCTCGTATCTAATGGTATTGCTTCTCAATTCTGGCTTATCTCTAAATCGCTTAGGACCTAATTGTTGAACTAAAACTTGTTGCTTTTCTGGGATCTCTGCCTCAATCACTAAAGTAAAGTTATCCCCCTTAAGCATGTGAATAAGTTCTTTTGGATTATCAGCCCTAGCTCTATCTCTACCGCTCATAGGTGCAAAAAAAGCATCGTTTATATCGGTCACCATTAAGATATCACCCAGTAAAGCAGGTATATCCAGTAGGGTCGTTTTACCCGAACCATTAGAGCCGGCAAAAATGTGCAAATGTTCTAGCTGTAAGTCGAGCCTTTTAAAACACCTGTAACGGTAAGCCTCTATACGAGTGATCATATTGAAGGCTCCGGGTTTTCAGCTCTGAATTCTTTCCATGCTTTGGCTATCTTTGGCAAGTCATCGTCTAAAATTTTACTGCGACGTTTTAGTTTGCGAACGACATTTTGACCGTTGATACGAATACGCTCCTCAACCTCTTCTTCAATAACTTTTTCTTCACCATCAGGGTGACGTTCATAAAGCGTATTACCACGACGGTCGAAGCCTACTTTTTCTGCCACCGCCATAAATACCGGGTATTCGGGCTCTCCACCGATGGCAACAGCATCTTTTTCAGTATCAGTCTTCTTTTTCAAGAACAGTAGGCTAGTTAAGATGTTTACGTTAGCTTCAACGATAAATGACTCAACCGGTAAGTCAACGCAACCTAGCACCCAGCACTCTTGCATTAGCCACCAGCGAATGTATTCATCACCAGGGTTACCCAAAATACCGTCTGGTAACACGATACCCATACGTCCGCCTTGCTTAAGCCACTGCACGCAACGCTCAATAAACAAAATCTCGGGCGAAACTGCATCTTTACGGCGTTCTGTTTTTCTAAAGCCGCCGTTGTCAGTGCGCTCCCACACATAGGCAAGGTCGTATTGCTCTAGAATTTGCTTGTCGGTAACTGGGATGTCGGAACCAAACGGTGGGTTGGTCAAGATCACATCAACACTGCCTTCTTTACCGCTGGAATCACCGACAGGAATCGTTTTCTTGGCGGGGTCTACGCCCTTTAAATGTCCATGAGGGTATTCCAGTGAGTTCATGTGGTAGATGTTAGCCATGGCATTACTTGCCATCACCACGTTCATTTGCGATGCTCGGCACAGAAAGGGGTCAAAGTCACAACCAAACAGATTTTTTTCGGCAAACTCTTTAATTTGTTGTTGAATAGAAATGAATTCTTCAGTGGTTTCAGCACCCAATTTTACTTTTTCTTCTTCATGTAATTGCTTATTGATGAAGCTTAAAGTCTGCTCGAGGAAGCCCCCTGTACCACATGATGGGTCCAGCACTTTCTCATGTGGTTGTGGTGCCATCATTTCAACAATTAGTTTGATTGCGCCACGAGGCGTAAAGTACTGACCTCGGTCACCACGCAAGTTATCACCAACTACTTCTTGATATGCAGCTCCTTTGGCGTCCATTTCTGTGCGCGTAAAATCATATTTCGCAAGCTCAGATACCATAAAAGCAAGCGCTCTGTCAGACAATGTAATTTCTTCATTGCCTGCAAATATGTCTGGATAGGCTTTTTTTACTTTCTCAAATAACGGCTCAATACGCTCTCTGATTACTTTGCGACCTTCATCGTCGAACTGTTCAGTCGCAGAAGCCCAGAACTCTCTCTCTCTGTTGCCGATACGCTCGTCATACATTTTTGAGAAAATCAAATATAGGAACTGCCAGAAAGCCGCATCTTTTGGCATCCCTTCATTACCATGAATGAAGTTATGACAACGACGGAAAGCAGTAAGTAACATTTCACGGTCAGCCGTTCTTAGTTGTGCATTTGAAGCAACGTCGCGGCTCCCCATCGTTTCATCAGCTAACGGCCAATCGCCTACCGCTTTAAATTTAGCATCAAAACGTGATTCTTCTTTTTCAACAAAGAAGAACTCGATGCCGTTTGTCCATAAGCCCCAATGACATTTTTCCAATACGTATTTATCACCAACCTGCTCACGCATCATATCCTCCATCAATTGAAGATCTTTTTGCGCTTGGTCATGGTCCCGAATTTTAACTGCTGACTTTTTACCTTTCTTTGGTTCTTTATCACAAATTACAATACGACGAATATTTTCAGGTAAATGCTCTGCACCATGATCATAGATAGCGATATCTATTTTCTTACGCTTACCATCAACCTTTACTGGAACATCTAGTGCCATATCTTCGGCGCTTAAACCATACTCATGGAATAAGGCGCGTAAGGTCTTTTGACGAACCAATTCTTTAGGCGTTTGTTTGATTGGATTATTGGTCAAATAATCCAACATCATGCCATCTTCGATGGCGAGTACATCTTTTACTTCTTTGCTAACAATCATTTTTTTCTCGATAATCTGTGGTTATAAGTCAGCTTCCAAAGCCAGCTCATCTAAATCTTCAATATTTACACTTTGATGTGCATTCTTGTCTTGTTCACGTAATACAAGACGTTTTCTAATTTCTTCAGAAAGGACTTCACAGCGCTTAGTTAAAAACGTGTCATAGTCATCATCCCAAATGCCCCAAGCTTCCAGCTCAATTAGGTGAGTTTTCATATGGGCTTTAAGGTCCGAGTTTTGCTCTGTAAACTTACGCATATATGCAGAAGGAGCTTGAGCACCTATTTTTCGTTTATTTAAAAAGTCATCTACGATAGTGATATTAGCAATATGATTGCTATGCTCATCGCCTAAACCTTGCTTGCGTAAGTACGCCCTAGGAAAATAATGGTGATAATTTCGGCTATTCGCACGCTTTAGCCAATCATTGCTAATATGGACAATCGAACCATCGATAAATGATTTGGGTTCTTGGTAAGCTAAAATACAAAGTAATGCTTTGATATAGCTCCTACCTGCATTAAACCAGCCATTTTCTTGTATGAATTGCGCTGATGTATCTATTTTCCAATCATAATCAGGTTGCTGCTCTTGCAGTATTTTATCGATACGTTTCACATCTTGCGCTAACTTGCCTTCAACAGAACTCGAATAGCGACCACCTAAACTAACTCGCCACAAAAAGTCCTCTAAGAAGAGTTGTTTGTTCTCGAGTGGCTTATCTTTGTGGTGATAAAAGAAATAGGCAAATGGAGCTAACAACGAGTTGTATGGTAGAAGTCTGGAAACGGGGATACGGTAATAACCTCTAAAGTAGTCAACCGCTGCTTCTATCGCATCAGCGACCTTAGGCCATTCTTCGATAAATCGCTTTTTATCCAATCGTAAGATGTTTTGACGTTTGCACTCCTTGCCAATTACCAGGGACACTGTTTGTAACACGGTGGCATCTGAAATAGTGTCGTATCCCACTTCGCGTAATCTATCAACCAATGCTTCAAACTTTTCAGAGAGGTCAAACTCTTCATTAGCATCGAATGTTTTTGCAACCATGATTTCAAATAGTGAAAGCGGTTTTCCACCAACATTTATACGTGTGAAGATTTCTGTTGCAACATCTAGTGGTGCTTCCTTCACTTCTATAAGCGAAAAGTTATAGCCCTGAAGTGTTTGGGAGTACTCTGTTATTTTGGGGAAGAACTGTTGGTATTTCTGTAAGAAATTCAGATCAAAGCTAATTAAATCTTTAAGCTTAATGTAAGAACCTTCTTCCAATTCACTGATATCGGTTAAGACAATCTGCTGATGTTCGTCTGCATTTAAGTCGATGTATATTTCTGAAAAGTCATCAACCTTTTTACCACGATTAATTTGGACACCTTTAAGCGCACAAAACAAACTTGTCATACGTTGTTGGCCATCCAATACGTATTCAGCAAAATCACCATCAGGCACCGGCGGTAACTCAACACCACCTAAATCTTTAACAACACGAAGAGCTTCCTTGGTTTTCCAAGTAATAAACGTACCAATAGGATAACCTTTTAAAATACTATCAATTAAGCCTGCCGCGCGGTCTTTACTCCATACGTAGTCACGCTGGAATTGAGGGATCTTAATCAAGCCTTTTTCAATATCAGCTAAAAGAGCCTTGTAAGGTAAATTCTTCGGTTCTGGTAAATGCATTTAAATCCCTTTATTTTTTAATTATAACCTGGAGCTAGTATTAGATTCTCTACACCATATATTGCTTCATTGGCTTTAAGTGCCAATTGATATTCATCACTATTTAATGAGTACTCTTTAGAGCAATCAACTTTCCACTGGTTTAACAAATAGCCCACCAAAGCTGCTCTGACTTCCAGTGTTAACTCTCCGTCAACCATATCGAAGTCCAGTTCAATCGCTTTTGGATGTTTTAGCTCTGGGTGGGGTATCAGATGTAAATCTACTATCCGATTCCATTGCTTATCGGCCTCTCGAGCTTCCTGGGCGGCTATTGGCTCATCTAGCACTTCAATGCTGACTAAACGAGTCAGTACAAAATCTCGAAATTCCTCATGCTTACGATCAAAAGCTCGGACGTGCCAACGAAGGCCATTGTTGATCAGAGCATGAGGTACTAGTTCACGAACAGACTCGCCAGAAGAGAGTGAAACATAGTTAACTTTTATGGGCTGATGGTTCGTGATTGCACGGGTCACCGTCGAAACTACTTCAGCATCTGGATGGACTAATCTCGTTGCATCAATGCAGACCTGGCTTGGCTGCACTCCATGAGAAATACCATCTCCAAAGCCGCGACATAGACCTGTTAGTACGGCCTCTGGTTCATGTTCAAATAAAGGTTTGAACAAATTTGTTCGATGATACTTTTTAGTTTGGTGCTTCAACACCAAGTTCTTTGGAGCACACTCTTTATAAAATGAAAAGTCACGAGTGGCTGCTGCCAGGCCTGTTTGAAAGCGTTGAATCAAGTCAGCCCTAGCTACTTGACCAAAGTATTGGAGGTTAAAGTCTATAAATGCCAAACGTTCACGTTGGGCATGATTGGCGGTTTCCAGTAATGACATTATTTTTATAATTTTTAAAACCTTATCGCTAAATAGTAGTCAATTATGAAAGGTGGTGCAATGATTATGATTAGATCATGTAGTTAAATTTGATTCTGATGTAAGAGTGTATATTAATATGAGCGGACACGACGACGTGCCGCTTGAATCGTCACGTCGTCAATTCAAGATTAATCAACTTCCAGATAATTCAATAGCTTTCATAACTAGAGTGTGCATGCCCCGTAAGAAATGTGAACACTATCATTGAGCCTGATTAAAGGATTTCAGTAAGTCAGGCTATGTTGAAACCTCAAAGAGAGCTAACTGATTCTACTAGGCAACCCTGTATTTACCTCAACATCCCCAGCGAACTTAAAGAATGAGCTACATTTCATCAATCATCTCGCTGAGGGATGTAAATATAGTTGCTAGCTTGATTTGCTTTTCTTGCTGCTGATTCCAGCTTTTTCATTGTGTCTTTTACATTCAGGCTAGAAAGCCAACTGTTGATGTATCTCACAGAGTTAACACCAGGCAATTTTCGTATACCAAAGCGCGTACACAAAAAACAAGACCCGAGTTCTGCAACTAGTTCTTCAAAAGCGTATTTCGCGCTTCCAAATTCATGTCCTATTTCTCTGTTACAGCGACTTTCATGACCTGTCCAATGAACCATTTCGTGAATCAACGTACCATAGTAGGCTTTTGTTGCGTCCTTACCTTTGAACATCTCTTTCTGTGGCATAGTTATATAATCGTCGTTGGGATCGTAAAACGCCTTACCTTCTATTGTGTGTTCAATACGAACATTTAACGCTTTAATAATCTCATCCAACTTAGAAAGAGGTTTAACTTTCACATCGACAGCATCAGCGCCATCAAAACCTATTACTTGACTCGCGTTATAGACAATAGATACCTTTCTCCCAAATCCACTCGTAACTTCATCTTCTGCCAGCTGAACAGCGTCTTCTTTAGCTTTTATTGTGAAGTGATGAAAAACAGCAGCTGGTTTCGCATCTACACTTAATTCACATCCCATTTTCTCCCATTGTTTCTTTGTTGCCCAAAAATTACTTTTAAAACCATGGTGCTCTGATATTAAAGACAAAAAAAGCCATGAGAATAAAGAGTCATATTGACGATGGGTATGAGCGTTATAATGCGCCTCTAGTACTGGCGAAGTTAACCATTCTGAGACGAAATTGCTGTTCTCCTTGTCCAGTCTACCTACCAAATTATCGAATATCTTTTGATCATGCTCCCAGCCAGCACTGTTTAAATCAATAACATCCGCTAAGCGCTTAACAGAGGAAAATAGAGGCATGTTGAGAAGTGTCTGGACATCATAAGCAGAGGTTAACTGTTCTGAGACCCCAAGTTCATCAAGATAGCGTATCCAGAAGTCGAACTCTTTGAGTAATGGGAGCAACTCTGATTTAGTTACATCAGCCCACTCCTCGCTTTCTAAACCAAATATTTTACGAAGCGTTGTACCACTGTGTTTTCTTTTTAAGCCCTCTAATAGCTCTGAAATAGTAGCCCCTGCCAACGCCTCAAGCTCTGATAAGAATGTCGCAGCTTGTTTAAGTGGTTTAACACTAGCATCAAGAGATTCTTCGTACTCTAGCCATTTAATTGGGCTGCTGGTTGACTGAGTTTGTATGAGAAAGTTAGAAAAGTTAGTTTTTCCATGAATATCTCTAGAGCGAGTCATTAAGTTCACGATTGAACGCCCTGTTGCCAATGCATATTCATGTTGAAGGAAAACACTATTACGGAATGTTGCTAAGTTAAACATTTTCATCCTTGATTTAGAATATTGACGTATTTTTCGTTTAGTACCTTTAAAATAGCTCTTATTTTAGTGAATTGCTCAGATTTTTTAAGCACATACTGCGACATTACTGCAGCTTAAGCCATGATTGATAGTTTTCTAAGAGCATGCGACAATTTTTGTCGCATGCTATCTCTATGCTATGGTGAAGACATAATTGCAAAAGTCAGTTTTCCCCAATGAGTGCATTTCAACGCAAGCTCGACATTCTTCAATTTGTGCCTTCTGCACCTAGAAAGGTATCTAGCCGACAAATTTTTGAAAATTTACAAAACTGCGGTCATCACAATATCGATATGCGCACGGTGCAGCGGGACTTAGTTAGCCTAGAAAATATTGGGCTATTTGGGTTAGACGTTGATAAACGTTCAAAACCCTACGGCTGGTTTATAAACGCTAATTTTAAGAAACTCAATTTAAGCTTGATGGATGGTAATACCGCTCTCGCATTTAAGGTGCTTGAACAGTCCGGTGCCACACTGCCAAATTCTACACTTAAAGAAATGCAGCCTTACTTTGCAAAGGCGAGCCAGGTCTTAGAGCAAGATAGTGACTCTTTACTTACAAACTGGCTAAGATCAGTGGCGGATTCGCAAGTTTCCCAGCCGCTCATTCCACCCGAAATAGATGCAACTTCGTTTGAAAGATTAAAAAGCGCAATCTTTTTTAAAAAACAAATCTCTGCCGATATTAAGCGTATTTTTAGCGGCGGCAATGAAATGGTTTGGAAGCACTACGACAGAGTTAACCCTATGGGGCTGGTTAAACAAGATGGCAGACAACTCTTTGTATGTACTTTTGGTTCGCTGCACAAAAGACGCTACGCACTACCGTTACAGTTTATAAGAAACATTACTGTCACTGACGAAGACTGCCAACAAGAATTCAGTGAGCAGGAAAATATCCAAACCTTGTCGGCTAACAATAAAGAAGACATTAAACTTAAGCTATTGGTTAAAAATAACTCTTTATTTTTACTTCACGGCTACAGGCTGAGTAACGACCAGGTCATTATGCAATCAAGTCATGCAGATAAATCTTTATTGATCGCCACGGTGAAAGATACCAATAAATTACGCGCTTTCTTAAGAGGTTTAGGCGACAACATAGAGGTCATCGCCCCTCAAAAACTGAGGCAGTATTTTGTTGAGCTTTCTGAAAGGTTATTCTTCGCTTACCAGGAAAAATTTGCGCAAGAAAGACCATTGCCTTCAGACTAAGATAACTCCCTACCCTGCAGCCTAACAAAAGCAGGTATATCCAAATATGCAGCGTCCTTTTTGGATGATGCTGGAACAGATGCTTGCTTCATGGGTATCACATTTTTCTCTTGTTCAAAGTTTTGAGTCTTAGAAGGCACACCTGTGGCGATAACTAAGACTTCACCAAAGTGTGGTAATTCTGGAGATAAGGTTACGCCTGTAATAATAAGAGTTTGAGGGCCATCGACTAAAGATTGGAGTGTCGCTAGCATTTCTTCATACATTGCTAAGCTGGGCTCTTCTCTACACGTAAGCTGCGCAATAACACCCTGCGCCCCAATTATATTTTGTTTGTCGACCAATGGGTTTTCTAAAGCATGTTTTAATGCTGCGCTTAATGAACTGTCATCTTCAGCTATACCCACACCTAGCGCAGTATCCCCTTCTAGAGAGAGAATGTGACTGAAATCATTAATGTCGACGTTGATATAACCCGTGTTCGTGAGCATTACGATAATGGCTTCGACAATTCTGTGCATCTGAGTGTCACAGTGACGAAATGCAGAGAGAAGCCCTACGGTTTCATCTAGTGCAGAAAGCAATGAATCGTTAGACATAACGAGAGTTGTCGATTGGCACCCTAATAGATCCACCCATTTGCGGCGTATTGGATCCACTTAAAACCGTCTTTTTTGTCCTCAAACAGAGTGATTATTTCTTGCT
>NZ_JAKRFB010000140.1:0-1316 GCF_022348315.1 Alteromonas sp. MmMcT2-5
TAATGCCAGTCAGTTAAGCTGACTGGCATTTTTCTTTGTGGGGTATTTAGTCGGTCTTTTCCTCACTACTCTGGGGTAATACCTGTCAGGTCGTTTGTCAGGGAGCCTCATCATCCTCAGCGATTCCATTAGGTATTCATAGTGAGCGGGCAGTTTAGTTACTGTCTCCGGCAATGTGGTCAGGAAGAATACAATGATATGTCTCATACAGAGACCAAAGCTAAGGCGGGAAGGAGATAATTCCGGCATGTCTTTTACGGCATCCAGCATCATCATTCTAATCAGGTTGTAGGCTACCAACAGCCCCCAGAGTTCCTGTCGAACCATCTCAGGTTTCTTGCTGCGCAGTGTCAGTTTTGCCTGATGTAGTGTCTGTTTCATTTCTCTGAAGCCCAGTTCGATTTCCCAGCGTTGAACATACACATTGACAACTTCTTCGTAGGGAAACTGCATTGCATCGACCATTGAACTGAGCACGCGGTAAGACTTTCCATCTACTTTGTAGCGGGTCAGTCTCGCTTCAATGGTTTCGGGTAAACCATCAAATTTCTTCCTGGCTTGAGGAGAGGTTTTAAGCGTGATAACAGCATCATCCTCGCTGAGTTGATGTCTCACAGTATACTGTAAATCTTTACGGGCGGGGAGCATCCAGTGCGTATTAACACCTTTAGTCATCCACAAGTACAGTAGCCCCAGCGAATAATACCCTTTCCATCAGACTACACATGCGTACCTGTGGGTACGGATTATCACCCTTAGCATTCCGGTCACAACCAAATGCATCAAGGTTCTCAGCAGTATCCTGAGCACGGAACATTACGCCGTCAACCGCCAGTACATTTAAACCACACCACTGTTCAAAGGCATATTCAGTGAATGCCCGCTGTGCCATCAATTTGAAGACGTGACCGACAGCATCATCACCCAACCTTTGGCGGGCTTGTACCACTGCACTCGGAGCAACAAAGCGGTTTTTACCCGGAAGCGAAACATTGAGTTTATTCGCGATGTCCCAGACAGGATCGTTACGAAAAAGACTCATGCCGACAATGGTTAAAACTACCGAATCTAAAGGCAAACGGCGACGTCTGACAGTCGCCACACCTGATAGCTCATAGGCTTGCTGAAGAAGTTCAGGGTCAACAAACGACATCAGTTTATCGATGGCATTTAAATCTTCTGCATGGCTGAATGTTTCATCGAGGTTTGTAAGTAAAGACATTAAAAAATCCGATACCAGAGACTGATATCGGATTTTGAAGCCTTAAAAAGATCGGTCAACCGATCATGAAAATTTTCTTAACTGATCGGCATTA
>NZ_JAKRFB010000141.1:0-1340 GCF_022348315.1 Alteromonas sp. MmMcT2-5
TGCTGGGTAGGGGAGCGTTGTGTAAGTGGATGAAGGTGAGTTGTAAAGCTTGCTGGACATATCACAAGTGCGAATGCTGACATGAGTAACGATAATGGGAGTGAAAAACTCCCACGCCGGAAGACCAAGGTTTCCTGTCCCATGCTAATCAGGGCAGGGTAAGTCGGCCCCTAAGGCGAGGCAGAAATGCGTAGTCGATGGGAAACGGGTTAATATTCCCGTACTTATATAATCAGTGATGGAGGGACGGAGAAGGCTAGGCAAGCTTGGCGTTGGTTGTCCAAGTGAAAGTGAGTAGGCTGAAGACTTAGGTAAATCCGGGTTTTCAAGGCCGAGACACGAGACGAGCTCCCAAGGGAGTGAAGTTGTTGATGCCCTGCTTCCAGGAAAAGCTTCTAAACTTATGATTATATGAACCGTACCCCAAACCGACACAGGTGGTCAGGTAGAGAATACTAAGGCGCTTGAGAGAACTCGGGTGAAGGAACTCGGCAAAATTGTACCGTAACTTCGGGAGAAGGTACGCCTGACACCTGCCCGGTGCCGGAAGGTTAATTGATGGGGTTAGTTTTCGGACGAAGCTCTTGATCGAAGCCCCGGTAAACGGCGGCCGTAACTATAACGGTCCTAAGGTAGCGAAATTCCTTGTCGGGTAAGTTCCGACCTGCACGAATGGTGTAACCATGGCCACGCTGTCTCCACCCGAGACTCAGTGAAATTGAAATCGCAGTGAAGATGCTGTGTACCCGCACCTAGACGGAAAGACCCCGTGAACCTTTACTACAGCTTGGCACTGAACATTGAACCTACATGTGTAGGATAGGTGGGAGGCTTTGAAGCACAGTCGCTAGATTGTGTGGAGCCGTCCTTGAAATACCACCCTTGTATGTTTGATGTTCTAACATGCAATGGCATAAGCTAGCTTAACTGCGAGACAGACACGTCGAGCAGGTACGAAAGTAGGTCATAGTGATCCGGTGGTTCTGTATGGAAGGGCCATCGCTCAACGGATAAAAGGTACTCCGGGGATAACAGGCTGATACCGCCCAAGAGTTCATATCGACGGCGGTGTTTGGCACCTCGATGTCGGCTCATCACATCCTGGGGCTGAAGTCGGTCCCAAGGGTATGGCTGTTCGCCATTTAAAGTGGTACGCGAGCTGGGTTTAGAACGTCGTGAGACAGTTCGGTCCCTATCTGGTGTGGGCGTTGGATGATTGATGGGAGCTGCTCCTAGTACGAGAGGACCGGAGTGGACGAACCGCTGGTGTTCGGGTTGTCATGCCAATGGCATTGCCCGGTAGCTATGTTCGGAACGGATAACCGCTGAAAGCATCTAAG
>NZ_JAKRFB010000017.1:0-78055 GCF_022348315.1 Alteromonas sp. MmMcT2-5
CCAATTTACAAACCTTCTTTTTACTGGAGGTAGACTTTGGAATGACGCTAGCTTTTCCAATTGAGGTGTGGCGTTATTATAAAGCTCATTAAAGTTATTGAGTAATTCTTCTAACAGAGTTTCTGCGAGTAACTGAGACTTGACCATCAATGATGATATCGTTTCATTGTCTTCGACCTCAAATTTCTCTTGGATTAGGATGCTACCTGCATCAAGTTTCTCAGTAAGTTTATGAATGCTAACACCCGCGTTCTCAGGGTTGTCGATAATGTAGGTTAGTGGGGTTGGGCCTCTACTTTTGGGTAGTAAAGATGGGTGGATATTAATCGCATATTTTATTTCGTTTATGGGTAGTTTGTATCCGTAATCTGCTACAACAAAGACTGTCTGCTCGTCATTTAAATATTCTTTAAGAGTCACGACACTTGGGCGTTCGGTGGAATAAACAATATTGTGTGTACGACAAATTCGTTTGATAAAGCTCGCATTTTCCTGAACATCGTTTATGAAAACGAGCTCAATGTTCAATCTAATTTTGATTAGAAGTGACAAACAATTCGAGAATAAGTCACTTCCAAAATAAACTATCTTCATATATGTTTGCACCTTCTGAGAGTAGCGAATGCCATGCTGCTTAGCAGTACACTAAATATTGCAAATGATTTAACAAGTGCTTTCATGATTACCTCTATCTTTGGTTAATATTCGGTTTTTAAAAATTAAAATTACTTTGATTGTCAAAAGTGCGCATTTATTTGTTTAACTTTGACTTCAATCGAATTGACTGTCGTAGCTATCTACTTTCGCGTAAGGTTCGTAGCTCCCATCTTGATATATAATGAAAACGGTATAAGGCATAAATTGCTCTGCTACTTCCATTCCGGGTGAACCTACTGGCATAGCCGGAACAGATAACCCGATAGCCTTTGGATGTTCTTCTAACAAAAATCGTTTTATAAACTTAGAAGGGACATGGCCTTCAAATACAAAGCCACTTTCTGTAACAGCGGTATGGCAAGAGCGAAGACTTGGCGAAATTCCGTATTCGTTCTTGATGTTGCTCAAGTTATGAAAGTCCTTTGTACGTAGGTGAAACCCTTGGCTTTCTAGATGGGTTATCCACTTTTTACAGCATCCACACGATGGTGATTTATAAACTAATAATTCGAAGACATCGTTTGCGCCATGGTGGATATTTGCCATGGCAACGCCAGGTAGAATTAGCAGTAATACCGCAGCTTGATAGGTGATTTTTTTTAACATTTTTGCCTCCAGACAAAGCTGGCACATATAGGTACATTAGCACCTAGATAATAAACAGGAACTGAAACAAATTGTGCGTGAAATTTGGACGCACTAACCCTGTGTTAGGCAAATATCGGGGGGCGAAAAAGTGAGGAAGTTACTGTAACTGGTTGTTGGAAGAATAAGCCAAATGAAGCGTCCGGCACCACTGGGCGTTGAACAATCATCATGAAAGCTATAAGGACGGGAGCATGAGTACAACCACCTGGTGGGCATGTGCATTCCGACGTGTTGCAACAATCTTTAATACTAGCGTTCTCGGAACTGCTAGAATCTACTCTCATACCATGGCTCATGTTCATAGAGCAATTCGATTCAGAATTGCTATTGTAGTGTTTGTTGTCAATAGCCATTTCAAAACTCATAGTATCTATAGCCATAGCTTGCCCAACGAGGGCAGATAGCACTGTAAATACTAGTATTAATTTTGATAGGGATTTAGACATTTTTTAAGCATTGAACATAACCTATACGGAGAATAATGGATTTTTTCGAATTGGTAAACAGTCGAGACTAATTTGTAATCAGAATAGCCCATTCATCGGCAGAATTTTAGAAATAGTCATGATGAGAGAAATAGCCTACAACAATGCAAATTTTTAGCCGCGCCACTAAATCCGTAATTCAGATACTGCGATAGAACTTGAACGCTCTAAGTAGTTGCCACAATGCTTTCTCTTTGTCCAGTTCCATTAACGTTATAACAGGAGGTACCCGGACTTACACAAAAAATTGAGGAGGCTGACAAATAAATGCTTGAGGAACTCGCGCTCTGACAGATAGAGTTTTTGATGTCGGCGACCTTATTGACAGAAACCTAAATTCTGAGAGGTGTTTGAATTTATTAGATGAGAAATGATTCTTTTCTGTATTAGGGAATCATGAAAAACTAATATTAGAAATCAATTTGAGCAAGCTATACCAATCTGAGCTTTGGTATCAGAATGAAGGTAAATGGTGGCAATACTTAGACAATGAGCTTAAGAATAAATATTTTAACTTAGCTAACAAGTTACCTCTTTCGATATCTATTGAAACGAACTTTGACAACATTGGAATAGTCCACGCAGATCATCCTTTCCATTCTCGGCCGCCTACATAAGACTGTCAAAATTATATTAAGCAAATTCTTTGGGAAAGGATATTATCCTAATAACAATATCAAAGACCCTAAATCTACTTTGTATAAATTCTCTGAAGATTTTATACACATATTCAATTACCGAAACTTCAAACTTACTCACAGTAAAATAAAGTTAGACTGCTAAAACAAAAAGCCCCGCATTTTCATGCAGGGCTTTCTGAATAATGGTGCCTCGCTCCGGGATTGCAACGCGCGGCGCAGCCGCAGGGGCACGTTAGCGTGTGCCTGTGTTTTCAACCACCGGGATCAAAAAAGCCCTCGCATTTCTGCAAGGGCTTGAATGATGGTGCCTCGACCCGGGATCGAACCAGGGACACGCGGATTTTCAATCCGCTGCTCTACCAACTGAGCTATCGAGGCTGAAACTTGTTAGCGTTCTAGGCGTTTGCTGCCTGTCCTGCTGTGGGTGCGTATTAAACGGTTTTCGCCTTCACAAGTCAACCGTTTTTCTCGCTTTTTTTGCGCTTTTATTACTGTTTGCGCATTGTTTGCTCAAAAAACGCTTTTTTGCTTATTTTTCAGGCGGAACATAGCCTTCAATCGTAGGCTCTACGTCGTCAAACAAGTAGGCCGACATTTTTTCTTCTAAAAACTTACGGGCATTCGGCTCCATCATATTCAACTTGTGTTCGTTAATCAGCATGGTCTGTTTCTTTTGCCATTCAGCCCATGCTTCTTTAGAAATGTTGTCGAAAATACGCTTACCCAGTTCACCCGGATAAAGCTGGAAATCTAAGCCGTCAGCTTCTTTTTGAAGCTTGCGACAAAATACCGTTCTTGCCATATTATTTCCTTTCGTTCGCTATCTGCTAAGCAATAAAAGTTACGTTGGGCTTAGAAGGCCTAACGCACTAACTGCTGAATAATCTTGGTTGTAGGTGCCGCTAAACCAACTTCAATAGGCTCGTTCAACGAAAACCAACGAAATGCCGTTTCGGCTACGCGCTTTGTTGGAGCAGAGTTTACCACGGCCACTACCGGGGTGATATCTAAATGAAAATGGCTAAAGGTATGACGGAACCCTTCAAGCGTTCGGGTTTCGTCGACATTGATACCTCGCTTGGCCAACTGCTCAATCCCCTCTTCTATTGAAGACACCTCAATAAAACCATATAGGCCACCCCACAGCCCTGTTGTGGGACGCTGCTCTAAATACACTTGGCTGTTAAACTGTGCCACCATCATATAGGTGGATTTTTCCGGTAGCGCCTTTTTCGGCTTCTTACCCGGGTAGTCGGCTTGCGCGCCTTGGGCGTAGGCAATACAGTCGGCTTGAAGCGGGCACTCATCACACTTTGGCTTGCTTCGCGTACAGATCATCGCGCCCAAGTCCATCATCACCTGTGTATAGTTGGCACAACGTCCGCCTTCTGAATTGGTGGGCGTGTTTTTCTCGGCCACTTCCCAAAGCTGATTCTCTACCTTTTTCTGTCCCGGCCACCCGCCGATTGCATAGTATCGGGCCAACACACGCTTCACGTTGCCATCTAATATAGGAAAGCGCATATTGCGAGATAGCGAAAGTATCGCCCCAGCGGTAGAGCGCCCTATGCCGGGCAAATCCATGACTTCTTCTAGACTATAGGGAAACTCGCCGTTGTATTTTTCTACCAGCGTATTCGCAGCTTTGTGAAGATTTCTTGCTCTTGCGTAGTAGCCAAGCCCAGTCCAATGATGAAGCACGTCGTCTTGAGAAGCCTTAGCCAAGTCGTGCACGGTGGGAAAAGACGCCATAAAGCGTTTAAAGTAGGGAATTACCGTGGTGACTTGAGTTTGCTGCAGCATTATTTCCGACACCCACACCTTATAAGGCGTAACGTCTTGTTGCCAAGGCAAATGCTTTCGCCCGTGTTTATCAAACCATGCGAGTGCTCGCTCTGCAAAGCTACCTGTATATTGTTGTTCTGTCATAATCGTCTGTATGGGCAGTTACTACCGCTTGGTCGTTTTCTACTTAGCGACCATTCATTAAAAAGCGCGCTATGGTAGCATGTAACTAGCCAGTTTATTGTTAAGGAGCACACGTGTCTGTGCAGCACCCTGTTTTATTTTTTCCCGGTACGCTCTGTGACGAGCGCGTATTTCTACCGCTTTGGCGCGAACTAAATATTGCACAACGTCGTTATGTACCGCTTCAATGGGCAGCATCGCTAGAAGAAATGCTGGCATTAAGTGAAGATCGTATTCTTGATAACGAAAAAGTGCACCTTGTGGGTTATTCGATGGGCGGGTTTATAGCTGCATTAGTAGCACAGCGCAATCCTGCCAATATTGCTTCGATAACCTTAATCGGTTACAACCCAGAAGGGTTATCAAAAGAAGAAATTGCAAAGCGAAAGCAGCTTACTACTATGCTTAAGCAAGGTAACTTTAAGCCTGACAACGACGCTTATCTCTCGCGATTTATACACCCTTCCCGCTTAGCGGATGAAAACGTGGCTGGCGTTGTAAAATCGATGGCGCAGGATTTAGGTAAAACAACGTTACTCAACCACACGCTAGCAACCACACCACGAGAAAGTACCGTTAAAGCGCTCGCAAAGATCAATGCGCCAGTAACGTTTATTACTGCCCAGCAAGACGCCATAGCACCAGCAGAAACAATTAAGCAGCTAAAAAATGTACTACCCAAAGCGACGTTCCACACCATTAGTGACGCCGGGCATATGGTAGTACTTGAGAAAACTGACGCCGTAGCGTCTATTATTGCAAAACAAACTGGCGTATAAAATTACAGCATTTTTGCCACTATAGCGTTGCATAAGCCGTGGGTAAGTGGATAATGCGCCACCATAAAATTGGGTAAGAAAGGCATTGCAAATGAGGCAATTCAAAAGTCAGGCGGAAGCAGAAGCCGCTGGAGTATACGTAAGCAAGGTAAAAAGCTTCGTGAAACGCGAAGGTAGACTTACTAAAGCACAAGAAAAAGCGCTAGAAGATTACTGGCCAACCAAGGGCATTGACTACGCTGAAGCACCGTTATCGCTGTCAGAAATTTTTGGCCGAAGTGCGCCTGTTGTTGTAGAAATTGGCTTTGGTATGGGCAAGTCATTGGTTGAAATGGCCGCAAATGCACCTGAGAAAGACTTTATCGGCATTGAAGTTCACCGTCCAGGCGTTGGCGCATGCTTAGCTGAAGCGAGTGAACAAGGCGTCGAGAACTTGCGTGTAATGGACCATGATGCGGTAGAAGTGCTTAAAAATATGATCCCAGACGGTTCGTTGTCTCGCCTACAGCTATTTTTCCCAGACCCGTGGCACAAGAAGCGTCACCACAAACGCCGTATTGTTCAGCCTGAATTTGTTGAGCTGGTTCGCACCAAATTAGCTATTGGCGGTTGTTTTCATATGGCGACGGATTGGGAGCAATATGCTGAGCACATGTTAGACGTTATGATCAATGCCGACGGTTACACCAATACTGCAACTGACGGCGACTATGTACCTCGTCCAGACTACCGCCCAATTACCAAGTTTGAAACCCGTGGCCAAAAATTAGGTCATGGCGTTTGGGATCTAATTTTCGAGCGTACTAAGTAATGATTTTATCTCCTCAAAGCCAACTGTTAGAACGTAATATCGCGCTTTTCGACGAAGGTCAGTGGGCATTTATCAACCCTTCTGATGCATATTTTCTGGACGGTCTTAAATCGCAAGAAGTCACGGTAATTCACCAATATTTCGATATTTTTTCAGAGTGCGTAAGAGTCGTACCCTCGGTATCGTTTGATAGCCGAGATATTACGCGCACAGGTTTTGAGGTGACGCAAAAAGTCGGAAATCATACTCATATATTTACGCCTTTCGTTGCACTAGAGAAATCTCACACTGACGTGATGATTTTCTTACCCAAAGCAAAAACCCATTTTCAGATGCTATTGCGAATGGCAGCCAGCATGGTGGGCCAAAATGGTCGTATTCACGTGGTGGGTGAAAATAAGGGCGGTATAAAGAGTGCTGCTAAGTTGATGGACCAATACGGACCAACCCAAAAGGTTGATTCTGCTCGCCACTGCAGTCTTATTACCGTTTTAGTTGAAGAGCCACATCTTGCCTTTGAACCGGATGCATGGCTCGATATGAATACGTATCACGTTGAGGGCACAGCTTGGCAAGTGGCCTCTATGCCTGGCGTATTCAGCTACAAAGAACTGGATGCGGGAACTGAGCTTTTACTAGAAAAACTCTCAACATCATTGAGTGGTGAAATTCTGGATTTCGCATGCGGCGCTGGCGTGATTGCCAGTTATATAATGCTTAAGTATCCGCATTTGAAGCTTCATCTTACTGATGTTAGCGCACTTGCAGTTTACTGTAGTGCACTCACCCTAGCAGACAACGGATTATCAGCAACACTATATGCTGCGGATGGATTGCACGGTTTTACCCAAAAAGTACAGCATATTGTCACCAACCCGCCATTTCATACTGGCATTAAAACTGACTACACCATCACTAAGCGCTTTATCTCTGACGCTAAAGCAAGCTTAAGTCGTGGCGGCACTATGCAGATGGTGGCAAACCGATTCTTACCCTACCCAGGTTTACTCGCTGAGCACTTCCAAACGGTCTATACCACAGCACAAACGTCGCAATTTTCTGTTTATCAAGCGGCTTTGTAATTAAAAAAACCATTAGCTTGTGCTAATTTAGCTTTTCTACCTGTTGCTCATGCCATTGCATACTCCACGCAATGGCATACGGCGCTTTTTCCGTACACTATATTTAAGCATTACAAGTGCACTGCACGTTACGCTCTGGGGGATCACCTGTGAATATTGTATTTGCTATTTCAGAAGTTGAAGAATTGGTAAAAACCGGCGGCCTTGCAGACGTTGGAAAAGCACTCCCACTCGCGCTAGATACCTTGGGCGAAAGCATCACCATTGTTATGCCTTATTACCAAGTACTGGCTGAACAGTTGAACCTACCAACTGTAACCGAGCAACAAACCCTGTTTACTGAAGGTCAGGTGTACCATTTTGATATTCGCTACATGCAATGGCACGGTATTCCTATTTACTTTGTAGACTCGCCCGAATACTTTATGCGTGAAGGGCTATACGCCAACGCATTTGAGGCCTATGAAGACAATGGTGAGCGCTTTAGCTTTTTCAGTGGCGCCGTACTTCAAACGCTAAAAGCTATTGATAAAAAGCCTGACATTATTCACTGTCACGACTGGCATGCGGCCATGCTGCCGTTTTTACTTACCCACGACAAATCTGGGTATTTTGACGGTACTAAAACCATATTCACTATTCATAACGCGGCTTTTCAAGGCGTGCATAAGCTTGAGAGCATTCCCTTTCTTCGCCATCATCCAAACATTCTGGCGCAAGTGCACGGCGGTTACATCAATATGCTGCAAAGCGGAATTGAGTTTGCCACGAAAGTGACAACCGTAAGCCCTAACTATGCGAGCGAGTTACTTACTGACCTAGGTAGTCATGGCCTGCACGAGCGGCTTGTAAATCGTCAAGCCGACTTAAGCGGTATTCTTAACGGATGTGACTACACGCAGTGGAACCCCGAGACAGATACATTCCTACCTGAGAATTACAGTGTAGAGAATCTTCATCCAAAGACCGCATGTAAACGAGCATTACAGGAGAAGTCGGGATTACCTGAGAATGGCAACGTACCGCTTATTGGAATGGTGTGCCGGCTGACTGAACAAAAAGGCTTTGGCTACATACTGCCCATTTTGGACGATTTAATTAAGCACAATGTTCAAATGGTAATTGTGGGCACGGGCGACCCTAAAGTGTGTATGGACCTTGGCGAATTCGCTCAACAACACCCTGACCAATTCGCGTTTATAAATGGGTTTAGTTCCGAACATGCCCATTTGGTAGAAGCCGGCGCTGATTTCTTCCTAATGCCTTCTCAATTTGAGCCGTGCGGATTGAACCAGATGTACAGCTTAGCTTATGGAACCATCCCCATCGTACGTTCGGTAGGCGGACTCAAAGACACGGTTATCGATTACAGCAACGATAGCGAAGGTACGGGTTTTGTGTTTGATGATCCTACGCCATATGCACTGCTATCTTGCATTCGTCGAGCTCTGCTGGCGTTCTACGAAGATGCCGGAAAATTCAGGGCGATGCAGCAACGTGGAATGCGAACGCGATTCACATGGGAAGCAGCGGCGAAGAATTACCAGCAACTATACGTTTCAACCCTCAACTAAAGGGCTTTGCGTACATTAATTATTGTTTATGGGCGTCTTCCTTTTTGCGCATTTTTGCGCCACTATGAATATATGGAAGACGCGAATGGACAATACGCAAAACGGATATGACGGATAAAGTAGTCAAGCTTACGATTAAAAGCCTTTTCATTTGGGTGGTAATGTCAATTACTACGTTTTCGCTTGCAGTGTTATCCAGTCTTGCCGTCTACACGCAAATTAAAACCTACCGTCATGAACTTGAGTCTAACGCACTCATGTTGGCCAAGTTGGTCGCAAGCAGTTCAGCTATGTATCTTTATGACGAAACGCCAGAGCGCATTGAACTTGCCCTAAGTAACCTTGCTGCCGCCGACCATGTTTTAAATGCCCATGTTTACAAAGCGCAAAGCGGTAACCTAGAGCCCCAGATTTTCGCCTCTTATAACAAGGAAGGCCAGTTATTGTTAGGAGGCAAGGAAAATCAACTGGCGTCCATGTTTATGACACCTCAATTGGCCGACAATGGTCAATACCTTGAATTAAGTGCAAAAGTCTTCGACACTGAGACGAACATTCAGTTGGGCTGGATTTATTTACGAATTTCCTCAGAGAATTTTAACCAGCTTGTTGGAAAGTCGATTTGGCTTAATTTGGCAGTAGCCTTGGCGCTATTGGCTATTAGCTTTTACTTTGCAGTGCGTATGCAGCGTATTGTAACTGGCCCCGTTGAGGACATTGCCAACTTCTTGCAGCGTACTTCACGACAACGTGATTATTCAGCCCGTGCCAGCGGCTCCACCATTAGAGAACTCGATATCTTGGCTGACGCCGTGAATGTGATGCTGTTTCGCATGCAAGAGTACATGCAAAAGCAACGACAGGCGGAGGAGCAACATAGAAAGCTCAATGCCAGCCTAGAAGATATGGTAAGTCACCGAACCACCGCCCTTAAGGATGCAAACCAGGAACTTATTCAAACGTTAGAAAAGCTACATCAGTTCCAGCGTCAAATTGTACAGAATGAAAAAATGGCCTCGCTTGGTGATATGGTTGCGGGCGTTGCGCACGAGGTAAATACTCCGATAGGTTTAGGCGTTACTGCGTCGACAATGATGTTAGACAGGTTAGCGGTTATTCAAAAAGACTTTGAAAATAAGACGCTGAAAGCCAGTGCAATGAAACGCTTTTTGGATGAAAGTAACGAAAACCTCAACATTATTTACCGCAATTTGAACAGAGCTGCCGAACTTATTAGCAGTTTTAAGCAGGTTGCTGTAGATCAAACCTCAGAATCTAGCCGAAGTTTTTGCGTTGTACAGCTAGTTAATGAGATACTATTGTCATTGCAGCCTCGACTCAAAAAATTAAAACACAACATCAACGTAGATTGCGACCCTACCCTTAGCGTTGAAACGAAGGCTGGCCCAATAAATCAAATCTTGATTAATTTAATCATGAATTCGGTTATTCATGGGTTTGAAACCATGGATGAAGGCACTATTGATATTCGTGCCGAAATGGTGAGTAGCAATAAGCTCAAGCTTGTTTATACCGATAACGGAAAAGGCATTTCCCCAGAAATTCGCAAACGGATATTTGACCCCTTTGTCACTACGAAGCGTGGGCAAGGTGGTTCCGGATTGGGAATGCACTTGGTATACAACTTAGTAACGCAAGCCCTTAATGGTTCAATATCG
The DNA here is from genome assembly GCF_022348315.1 of Alteromonas sp. MmMcT2-5. Taxonomy (NCBI): domain Bacteria; kingdom Pseudomonadati; phylum Pseudomonadota; class Gammaproteobacteria; order Alteromonadales; family Alteromonadaceae; genus Alteromonas; species Alteromonas sp. MmMcT2-5. Next base: position 10,325 of record NZ_JAKRFB010000017.1, read on the forward strand.
ATTACCAGTGAGGAAGGCAACGGCGTAGAATTTGTAATTATCTTCCCCGTTGTTAATGCGAAAACGTCAGAATAGTTGTATAAAGTATGAACTTTTCTTGATTTTTATTGGCTAACCCCAATACCTTAACAGTAAGAATATTCACAAGTTGCTTGCAATCAAGTACATGAATATTAAAATTTAACCAGTTAGTTGCTTAAATCGTATTTTAGAAAGAGTGTAGAACACCATGCAGACGCCAAATGTGTTAATTGTTGAAGATGAGGTGGTAACCCGTACCACGCTTAAGAGTTTATTTGAAGCGGAAGGGTATAATGTGTTTGAGGCCGAGAACGGTGATCAAATGCATGATTTCTTCGAGAATCACGCTATCAATTTGGTTATCATGGACATTAACCTACCGGGTAAAAATGGCCTTATTTTGGCACGTGAAGTACGTGACCGTAAAAACGTCGGGCTTATCTTCCTAACGGGTCGTGATAACGACGTTGACCGTATTCTAGGTCTTGAAATTGGCGCAGACGATTATCTGACTAAGCCATTCAACCCTCGTGAATTGACTATTCGCGCGCGCAACTTACTGTCTCGTACTACAAACTCTTCAGAAGACGACGATTTACCAAGCCGTGTAAGCTTCAACGGTTGGACGCTTGACGGTGATAGCCGTTCATTGATTTCTCCAAACGGTAAAGAGTTCCGTCTACCACGTAGTGAATTCCGTGCACTTCACCTTTTCCTAAGCAACCCAGGTAAAATTCTTACCCGTGAGCAGCTAATTATGGAAATGACAGGGCGTGAACTTCGTCCGAATGACCGTACGGTTGACGTAACGATTCGTCGTATTCGTAAGCACTTCGAATCAGATCCTTCAGATGAAGAATTGATTGTAACCATTCACGGTGAAGGTTACCGTTTCTGCGGTCAGGTTGACGGCTAAGACGTTGCCTGAACGAGTTTTGAATTAATGAAAAGCCGCTACTGTGTAGCGGCTTTTTTATATGTAAACACTTTATCCCAATGACGGCATAGCTATGCTATGCCGCGAATTGTCATTTGAGATATCGAGTGCTAAATGCTCGGCTTCACACTGAGGATTAGCTGTCAGCAGCGCTAAAGCAAACTGAGTAGCGGTATTGCTTCTCTTCCAACAAGAATGCTTTATGTGTACTTGGGCTCCATGAATCATCGCCGCCTACGCCCATGTGGGCATGATCTATGTACACAAACACACAATCTTGAGGTGTTAAATCACAGGTGTGTTTTGCCTCGTCTAGCTGTGCTTGCCCATATTCGCTCACGTTAAAATAGAACTGTCCTCTTGCTTTCAGGCCGCTAACTTCAAGTTGCGTACAGCCACAGCGCAAGCCGTTGTCCGTTGGGAATATGTAGCACGTTTGCATCTCTTCTATAGGTAAGGTGTAGCGACCATAACGCGCTGCCGCTTTTCTGTCAGGATAGTTCTCAAATGGCCCTAGTCCTTGCCAGGTAATCGACGTTGGCTTATCGGCTACAGGCACTGCCGTTTGTATACCAATTCGCGGCATAGGTGGTAAACCGTCATCCAAGAGCACTTCAACGTCTACCGATAGCTTAGCCTGTGCATTTATGGTGTAAACCCACTTTGTTGCAGCTACCAGCTTTTCTGAATGGTGATAATCAAATAACGATGTTATACGCACGTCTTGCGCGCCCTGCTCTACGTTTACGCCCGTGCAAGTGCGTGTCCACTTGCCAATACCAGCACGACGCCAGCGAGACTCCCACGCATTTGGGTCTGGATTATCAACTTCGCTTACCCCAATGTCGTTATCTAGCGGCGCTCTGAAGAAGTTATCTTCTAGCGGCGCGGCAAGTGTTTCCTCCGCGCCTTGAAGCCACGAGGTTAATAGCCCTCTCTCACTATTAAAGCTAAATACGTTATTTTGCGCATGTACCAGCAACATCCCATCCTGAGCTTCAATTGATAGCTCACTAGTGCCGCTTGTTGTTTCGTTATCATTAAGAGAAAACGATACTATTCCACGCTTGTTGACTAGCGCTAACTGGGCGGTGTCCATAACATGCCCTGCTTTAGCCCACGAGCAGTCATTCGCTAGTACCACATCAATATTTAAGTGGTAGTCAGCGCCTGCTTTAAACGTAATATCTGGGCTAAGACTGAGCGTTTGTGCTTGTTGTGGCGCTATGTCGATTTCGCATTCGCCCTTCGCCTCAGCAATCAGTTGTCCATTTTCTAACACTTGCCAACGTAATAACTCGTTGTCTGTGCGTCTAAATAAGTAACCGCTGCTTACTGTAAGCTCAAACTTGTTGTCTTTCTCAACCAACGAAAAGCTTAAGTGCTGCTGACAATATTTAGCTTCTAATAAGTGTGGATGTGGCGTTCTGTCTGGAAATAACAGACCGTTTATACAGAATTGTCTGTCGTTTTCAGTATCGCCGAAGTCTCCGCCGTAAGCCCAGTATGCTTCGCCGCTATTAGTGTGCTTTACTAACCCTTGATCAACCCAGTCCCAAATAAAGCCACCTTGAAGGCGAGGATAAGCCTTAAACGCTTTCCAGTATTCATCAAAGCTACCCAAGCTATTACCCATAGCATGCGCATATTCGCATAGAATAACGGGGCGGTTTTCCCCCGGCATCGACAACCATTTTTTAATGGCCCACTTAGGCACTGCATCGTCTTTAATGTCGGTATCAACCCGTGCGTACATTGGCGCAATAATGTCGGTAGCCGAAGTATCAGCGCCGCCGCCTTCGTACTGTACAGGGCGCGATGGGTCAAATGACTTTGCCCAGCCATACATTGCATCGTGGGTAGGGCCGTGACCAGACTCATTCCCCAACGACCAAATAATGATGCTGGGGTGATTTTTGTCGCGCTCGACCATTTGCGTGAAGCGCGCCATGTAGGCGCCGGCCCATAGCGGGTCGCGAGAAAGCCTTCCCATTGGGAACATACCGTGGGTTTCGATGTTGGCTTCATCTACCACATAAAGCCCGTATTCATCACAAAGCTCATACCAACGAGGGTGATTTGGATAATGAGCGGTACGCACAGCATTGAAGTTGTTTTGCTTTAACAACTTAATGTCTTCAAGCATGTCATCTTCATTGATTGCATGCCCTTTCGTTTGATGGTGTTCGTGACGGTTAACCCCACGAATTAGCACAGCTTTACCATTTATCAGTAACTGGCCGTTTTTCATTTCAATGTTTCTAAAGCCAACGTTATAGGCCTCAACATCAACGGCATTGCCATTCTCATCAATAAGCGAGACTACGATGCGGTACAGATTCGGTGTTTCAGCAGTCCAGTGTTTAGGTTCATTCACATGAAGCGTTTGAAAAACTACATCATCCCAACCGCCCTTTTCATCAATACGCTTATTGTTAGTGCCGGTAATGACTTGCTCGGTAACAGCGTTATCGCCATCAAAAAGCTGGATACCCACTTTGTAAGTAGAAGGCGCATTGATGGCGGTACGTACGGTTACTGTTGCGTCGCGATAGCATGCGTCAAGGCTTGGCGTAACAAACACATCCTGAATGTGATGCTGAGGTTTGGTGACTAGATTTACGTCGCGGAAGATACCGCTAAGCCACCACATGTCCTGATCTTCTAAGTAGCTGCCGTCTGACCATCGGATAACCATTACCGCTAGCCGATTTTCACCTTCAACCAAGTAGCCGGACAAATCAAATTCAGCCGGTAGTCGACTGTCTTGGGAATAGCCTACGTACTCGCCGTTGCACCACAAGTGAAACGCGCTATTTACCCCTTCAAAGACGATATGATTGCGCTGTTTTAACTCATCCTTAGTAACGTTGAACGTTGTTCGGTAGCAACCCGTTGGATTCTCGCTGGGTACCACTGGAGGGTTCACCGCGAAGGGATATTTAACATTACAGTAAATCGGTTTGTCGTGACCTTGCAGCTGCCAGTTAGAAGGTACCGCAATAGGCTGCCAATTAGCAGACTCATCATCACTTAATGTTTTAGAAAGTAGGCTTTCAGGTACGTTTGCTGGTGCCTCAAATAAACGGAAATCCCACTGACCGTTTAAACTACGCTTTTGCGCATTGGTATTTTGCAATGCGTCTTTTAGCGTTTTATATCCGTGATGTGGGCTGTGGGCATTGATACGATTCCTCTGAAATACAACCGGGTTTTGCCAATCGTTTTGAGCCACTACTTGCGCAACATTAAGCATGTCATATCCTTTACTTTTTCGTTAAGCGCAATATAGCTAACTTTCATTAAATCCTTTATGCTCTAATCTTTCATATATTTATCCAAAACTATCATTTCAGATTTATGAAACTTAGCTTTAGAGACATTGTAGACATAGGCCCTAAGTGCTTTGAACGCTTTATTGATAGTAGTAATGCGCCTGAAATCAGCGACCTGGAGATTGAACTAGCAGGATGTTCTAACTTATCAGGTGACTATACGGTAGGTCGCGTTTCGCCTCCTAACCACACCTTATTTTACAGCATTCATGGACAAGGAAAATTTCGTGTCCCATCAGGCGAGATGCAATTAGATGAAGGACAGCTAATTATTTTACCCGCTGGACAAAGTTTCGAAGTCACAATAGTCAGTGAGCAATGGGATATAATTTGGGTCAACCTGGCAGACTCCGAACGCTGGACACCATTTAATAAGCTAGGTGCTGTGATAGTGGATAATGCCATGCTGGAAGGACTGCATCATGCAATGGAACTTTTGTATTTAGAGCGTGACGTCGAGAATCGAAATTCGGCGATGCAAGTTGTGTCTCGCTACCTGTACCGTATTATTGATGCCCCTTTGAGTGACGTACATACTCACGATGAGAAAGAACGACGCCAAGTAAGCAGACTACACAGCCTCTTTTCTGCGGTTGAAAAACAGCTTCAGTTTGATTGGGATATGGAAAGCTTAAGTGAGAAAGCGCATTACTCTGCCCCTCACCTTCACAGGCTGTGCTTACAAGTATTTGGGAGAAGCCCCAAACAGCACGTTATCCATTTGCGTATGACACGAGCCAAAAGCTTGTTACTAAGCACGCAGTGGCCCGTATCTTATATCGCCAGTTATGTAGGCTACGCAAATGTATTTACGTTCTCGAAGCGCTTTAAGAAGTCCACCGGGCTGTCTCCTTCAGCGTTTCGAGAAAGCGTAAACTAGCTGCCTGCTATCTTCATTTGGTCAATAAGCACCGAACCGGTCTGTACACTACCGCGCACATCTTTTTCAGCGCCAATTGCCACAATGCCTTTAAACATATCTTTCAGATTGCCAGCAATAGTTACCTCGTGAACTGGGTATTGGATGATGCCATTTTCAACCCAGTATCCCGCTGCGCCGCGCGAGTAATCGCCCGTTACACCGTTAACGCCCTGCCCCATCAGTTCGGTTACGAACAAACCTGTGCCCATTTCTTTAAGCAGGTCGGCGTCGCTGTGACCCGTATCACCTACTAGCCAGTTATGAATACCACCGGCGTGGCCATTCGAGCGGGTGTTTAGCTTACGCGACGAGTAAGTGGTATAAAGATATGTAGCCAATTTACCCGCATCGACAATGGTCATGTCTGAACATGCCACACCTTCGTTATCGAAGCTTGAGCTTGCCAGACCGCCTTTAATAAACGGACGCTCTTCAATATTAAGCCACTCTGGGAAAACTTGTTTACCCAAGCTATCTAACAAGAAACTAGAACGACGGTAAAGGCTACCACCGCTAATAGCTCCAACATAATGGCCAAACAAGCTAGATGCGATGTCACGGTGTAAAAGCACAGGCACGTTTGCCGTGTTAATTTTACGAGCGCCCAAACGGTCTACAGTAGCTTTCGCGGCTTCGATGCCCACTGCACTTGCTGATTGCAGCAAAGAGGCTTTACGGCTTACTGTGTAAGCGTAATCGCGCTGCATGTCGTTATCTTGTGCGCCAATAACCATACAGCTTAGTGAATAACGGCTGCTAGGATAACCGGCGTTAATTCCATGGGTGTTGCCGTAAACGCGCATACCTAGATTTGCGTTATACGACGCGCCATCTGAATTTGTAATGCGCGAGTCGTAATTCATTGCTGCCGTTTCGGCTTCAATAGCTGTTTTAATGGCCTTTTCAGTATCTAACTCTTCAGGGTGATACAGGTCTAAATCAGGAAATTCTGTGGCGATAAGGTCGGCATCGGCCAAACCTGTACAAGGATCTTCACTGGTATAGCGAGCAATATCTACGGCTTTTTCTACCGCGAGTGTTAGCGCCGCCTTGCTCAGATCAGCGGTAGACGCACTGCCCTTTCGCTTGCCTACGTATACGCTTATACCTAAGCCGCCGTCATTGGTAAATTCAACGTTTTCAACTTCTTGCATACGTGAAGAAACGGCGATGCCCTGCACTTTAGACATGCTGGCTTCGGCTTGTGTTGCGCCTTTAGAAAGGGCTAATTTCAGTACATCATCTACGACATTTTGAATGTCGGCTAACTGCTGCTCAATTTGCATAGTAAGTTTCGCTGTCTTAATTCGACTGTGATAGTTACAATTTAGCTAAAGTGTAACACTAATGAGTTTGAAATGAGTGATCAGAAATACAATTCTCCTGAAGATCCTTACTTCGAAGATGCGCAAGCAGATGAGTTCGAAGAGGAAGAATTAATCAGTAAAACTGAGCTGAAGCGTCAAGCTAAAGAACTTCACAAGCTAGGTGAAACGTTGGTTAACCTGACCGATGCTCACATAGCGACGATTCCAATGGATGAAGAGCTTGCTGACGCCGTAGCTATTGCCCGCAAAGTGAATAAGAAAAAAGACGGTTACCGCCGTCAACTTCAGTTTATCGGCAAAGCTTTACGTCATAGAGATACCGCCCCTATTGAAGAGGCGTTGGCTAAAATTACACATCAGCATCAGGCGAGCAATGCGGCCTTTCATGCACTAGAAAAAGCCCGTGAAGCCGTGATTGAACAGGGCGACCCCGCTATTCAAAAGCTGATTGAAGCGCATCCTGAACTGGACCGCCAAAAGCTGCGCCAATTTCATCGCCAAGTTAAAAAAGAGCGTGAAAAAAATGCGCCGCCTAAAGCATTCAGAGAGCTGTTTCAGTATTTGAAAGACGTTATTCATGAGGATTAACGGTCTGCAATTAAAGTAATCTCAACATCACAGTTTCGTTCACCAGCCAAAGGGGTGATAGTGTGAAAATATTTTCTAACCCTAACGCAACACTGAAAAGCAAGTACGGTCAGTATCAAATTGCTGTGCTTGGTAGCATTGTTGGCGTGTCGGCTGAAGGTATTGCCGATGGTTCAGCCATTGAACGCTATGCGCGGGATATGATGGATGTGATTAACAGTTTTGGTGGGAAGCACTGGGCATTTTTAGGTTTTTTGCATGGTTCTGCCCTTCTCACTAAAGCAGGTGAGACAGAACTGCAGCGTTCAATAGAGTGGCGTGCGAAGCACGGAATGGCGCTTGGCGCGCTAGTTATTGGCGATACCACGGTGCAGCCCATTGTAAGAGCCCAATTTCAGAGAATTTACGACAATGCAGGCCTTGAGCTAGGTATTTTTACCAACGAGGAAGATGCTATCGAGTGGTTGAATGAAAAAGGATTTGAAAGTTAGCCACGACTTATCCCAGTTCGCACACAAAAAAGGTTGGAGCCTAGGCCCAACCTTTTTTTAATTTTCCAGTATACAGGTTTGAGCTGAATTAAGCCGTACCACCCACCGTCAACTCGTCAATTTTAAGCGTAGGCTGACCTACACCCACCGGTACGCTTTGACCGTCTTTACCACATACACCAACGCCTTTATCTAGGGCAGTGTCATTTCCAATCATTGAGATTTTTTGCATAACCTCTGGACCGTTACCAATTAAGGTAGCCCCTTTTACTGGCGCAGTAATTTTACCGTTTTCAATTAAGTAAGCTTCCGCGCTAGAAAATACAAATTTTCCTGACGTAATGTCTACTTGTCCGCCAGCAAAGTTCGGCGCGTAAATACCTTTGTCGATAGACGCGATAATTTCTTGCGGATCGTGTTGGCCTTCCAACATATAAGTATTCGTCATGCGGGGCATAGGCAAGTGTGCATAGGATTCACGACGACCGTTACCGGTAGGCGCAACGCCCATAAGCTTGGCGTTATGTTTATCCTGCATATAACCTTTCAAGATACCATCTTCAATAAGCACGTTGTGCGCTGTTGGTGTGCCTTCATCGTCTACCGACAACGAGCCACGACGGTCGTTTAATGTGCCATCGTCAACAACCGTCACGCCTTTTGCAGCAACGCGCTGACCAATACGGCCACTAAATGTTGATGCACCCTTACGGTTAAAGTCGCCTTCAAGACCGTGCCCAACCGCTTCGTGAAGTAATACACCAGGCCAACCGTTACCTAATACTACAGGCATAGCGCCTGCCGGTGACGCCACTGCCTGCATGTTTACGCGTGCCATGTGAAGGGCATCTTCTGCCAAGGTTTCGTAATACGGTTTTCCGTTTTCGTCTTGCTTAAAGAACGAGTAGGCATAGCGACCACCAGCCCCCGCTGAACCACGTTCACGTCTATCGCCTTGTTCTAGCAATACCGAGCAGTTCAAGCGCACCAGCGGGCGAATATCAGTGGCTAAAGTACCGTCACTGCCAGCAACTAAAATTTCTTCATACACACCGCTTAAGCTCACCACTACCTGATTGGCAGACGGCTCTTGTTTGCGGATATAGGCATCTACTGCTTTTAAAAGCGAAATTTTCTCAGCGTCTTGCATCGCAAGAATAGGGTTATTTTCGCTGTATCGCGCTTGCACTGGTTTTTGCCCAAGCGAAGCAACTTGTTGTGATCCGCCGCTTGGCGCAATGCCACGAGCCGCTTTACACGCTTTGGTCAACGCTTCTTCGCTTATTTCATCTGAATAAGCGAACCCTGTTTTCTCGCCGCTAATTGCACGCACGCCTACGCCGCGCTCTATGTTATAGCTGCCTTCTTTAATAATGCCGTCTTCCAACACCCAGCTTTCGTGCTGGCTTGACTGAAAATACAAATCGGCATAGTCGGTATCGTGACGATGAATAGTCGCTAAAGCACGCTCTAGCTTAGAGATATCTAGCCCTGAGTCAGATAATAAATGACGCTCAACAGATTTAGACAAAGTGACTCCTGAATCGGTTATGTTCGGCAACCGGCATATTCTGTTTAATGGTTTCTCTTTCTGCAATATCTACTTTTGCCGAAACTAACCCTACGTCGGTTTTGCGTTCGGCAAGGGTCTCCCCCCAAGGCGACAGTACAAGACTGTGACCGTATGTTTCACGGCCATTTGCATGCACACCACTTTGATTTGCAGCTACCACAAAGCACTGCTTTTCAATGGCTCTGGCTTGCAACAACGCATGCCAATGCGCTTCTCCGGTGCGCTGGGTAAAGGCCGCTGGCAACACCAAAATATCGATATCGCCCATTGCAGTAAATAACCCTGGAAAGCGTACATCATAGCACACCGCAAGACCAATGTTGCCTATTGGCGTTTCAACAGTAACCACCTTGCTGCCCGCTTCGGTTGTCGCCGATTCACGATAACTGCCCGTGTTGTCGTTAACTGATACATCGAACATGTGAATTTTTCGGTAGTCTGCCAACACATCACCATTGGGGCCAAACAGCATGCAGGCTGCGGAAAACTTCTCTGGGCTATTGGTTTTCACTGGAAACGTACCCGAAACCAGATAGCACTGATATTGTGCAGCAAGCGCTGACAAACGTCGCTGAATCTCACCTTCGCCCTTTGTTTCTGCCACAGCAAGTTGGCCTTTGTCTTTACCGCCGAAATAAGCAAAACACTCTGGGAGCACAACTAAACTGTTTTTCTCAATCTTTGCCGATGCCATTTCGTTTGCAACGGTGTCGAGATTTTCTTCCACGCTTGGCGCAGATGTCATTTGTAATGCAACTAAATTAACCATCGATCACCTCCATTTTAAGCCTGCGTACGTCATCTTCCGTTAATGGCCTGTCTTGCGGGTTGGCCGGTACAGGCGCATTTTGCGCAGGTAAGCTGATGTCTTTGCTGTTGCGCTCAACTTCGTCGAACTTAGGAGCTTTTATGGTGCCTGTAACGCGATAGTTCACATTCGAAATAACTTTCGCAGAGGTTAGCACCTGGTCTATGGCAAGAGCAGCGAGTGCAGTGGGCGGCGTAGCCAAGAAATACACTAAAAACGGTAAGTTCCCGGTTACGTTCGGTGCGAACGATACGTTGTAATTTAATCCACCGGTATTGAGATCGGTGAAGCCCGTGATCTCTATTTCACCAGCGCCGCCGTCAATTTCAGTATCGTCGGTATACGCTTTGCCATCAACAATACTTAACGTACCGCCCATATCGTCGTAGAAAAAACCCTTAGCAAAAACGTCTCGAAAGTCGAGGCTGAGCTTCCGCACTAACGAGTTCAAGCTGAACAGGGTGAAGATACGTGAACCTTTGTCACTTAACTCAGTTAGATACCCATCTGACAGCGACCACTGAACATTACCGTTTAGCTGTTCAAACCCGAAATCCATCGGCGCATTTGGCCAAGTGATATCAAACGCGACGTTTGCGCTAGAATCTTTTATACCTGATTCAACACCGTACTCTTTTAGCATCTGCCCAACGTCGGGAGACGTTAATGTTCCGTTTAACGCGCTTTGAATCTCGCCTCCCATGTGCTTCCAATATCCCGTTGCGGTAACGTTAGTTTCATCAGATTTCACTAGAAGCTGACGAATGGCTAAACCATTCTCTTCCTTCGCGATGTCTAAGGTAATTTCACCTAAATCGATGCCATGCACGCCACAGGACTGACAATAAAAATAAATGGGCGGTAGCGTATTTGGGTCAATATTGTAGGGCGACTCGCCTTCCTCATTTGGCATAGCACTATTGGTAGCTAACTCAACGCCGCTCTCTGAGTCGGCTTTTGTCGTCCCCCCGGCTTCAACAGGTTTCTCTAGTGATAAATAGTCGGCATTTATCTCAATGCCCTGCTCGTCTAAATCACTATTAATACGAATAGTGGCTCTTGCCTGAGGCGACGCTAAGTCTAGGATCCAATCTTTATTGCGTTCTGTTGCACTGAGCTGCGCATCTTTAATACTGTGGCCAGCAAAATTTAGCTTGTCGGCTTTGGCGAATATCCGCGAGGGAGTACCAAACAAATTCGCTTTTTTGCTTTCGTTTGATTGGATACTCGAGTGGGCATTTGCTTTTGCAACGGCGGTGCTGGTGTCTTTCCCTTTACCGGAAAGTAACATATTAATAGTAGTAAACCATTCTTGCACATCAGCTTGAGCTAGATTCGCGCTGATACTAAAACCTGTACCAATGTTGGCTATATCGCTTTCGCCAAGTGCCAAGTGCGCACGTGAAAACTGCATTTCTTTGTGCGGTAGTACGCCATCAAAACGAATGTTATCACCAAGTGACGCCTCCACATTTGATACTTTGCTATCGCCTTTACTGGTAATAAGCAGCGGTAGACTGCTGCCCGCTGGCGTATCGAAGGGAGCAGGCAATACACTTTGTGTCGCCGTTAAATCTGCAGTTAAATTGGCAGTATAGTTAAACCCACTGTTTGAAAGCGACAGTTGAACTGTAGTGTTCCAATCACTTTCGCCGTCGATGTATTCGGTGAGGTCTGTATTCACATAGTTAGCGAGCGGATGTACATGCCATCGTCCACCTAACTCTACATTTAGGTCGTACGTGTCGCTCTGTCTACCGGATAGCGACAAGTTCACCGGCTGTTTAAGAAACTGCGCCTGAAGCCCACTTGCGTCTATATCGCCATTAACAAATGACACCTCTCCCGATGCCTTATCAAATAGCATATTTGTGGTCGCAACAAAAACGGGGTTATCCGACAAGTGCGCCGTTCCCGATGCCACCACATCTTTGCCTTTAAACGGGATATCAAGCTTTATGTCGGCAGATAGAGGCCCGCCAATTTGCACGTCTTCGTTAAGTACTTTGCCTAAAGATTTTTTGAGGGACGAGTCCATCATTAACGCGGTTAGCGCATTACCAGTGCCAGTACCATTGGCATAAATAATCAGGCGGGCATCTGGACTAAAGCTTGGAATGGCAGCCGACATATCACTGATTTTCATCCCAGCAAGCGTCGCACTAGGGCTCTCCATCACTAATGCATTATTCACAAAATACAAAGATAGGTCTAAGTTGTTAAGTGCCGGCCAGTCTGGCGCAAAAAGAAAATCCCCCTGCTCAATATCGACATACGCCTGAAAAATACCTGTGTTGTCGTCAAACGGGAAGTCACTCGTGCGACCGTGCCACAGCACGCGCGCGTTTGCGACTTCACCTTCTCCTGTAAACGCACGAGTAAGGTATTTGTCGGTATTAGCCCCCATTAAAGAAGGGGGAAATAAACTGCTCACCTCATTTAGCGCCAATGGGCTTACATCCACATAAAGCGACATAAACCCTGTCGACATATTCAGTTTAAACTGCGGGTGAAGAGTAACGGCATCACTATCAAGCAGCATATCGCTGCCTTTTACTACCCACTGCTTGTCTTCGCTATCTATCTGCTCTGGGTAAATATAAAACTGAGATTTAAACAGGTTTATATTGACGTCTTTCTTAATTACGCCGTTGGTACTTAGTAAGCTATCCGCACTCTCTAAGTAGATAGCGCCATTATTTTTATACCAGAAAAAGTCTGCATCTAGCGACGAAAGACCTGGTACCTTATCTGTTTTGTCCCACTGCAAATCTAGCACTTTAGCCGCTAAAGAAGGCTGGCCGTTGTGCCATTGAACCTGCAACGTGGCCAACTCGCCTTTTGGATTAAGCCCGCGTATTTCTTCTTCACTGGTATCATCCATGAAAAGCGGTAACAGCAGCAGAAAGGGGTTAATTTGCACTGGCTTTACGGTGTTTATCAGCGCATCACCATTTGCACTTATACTGCCAATTAGGTCTGTTGTAAGGGTCTCGTTGCTTGAATTAAGCACCAATTGATCCACTCGGACATTCCAGCCTCCCTGTCTGTTCTCATCGTTAGGCAACGCCTGAAGACTACCTCCTCTGATACCTGTTACCGTTTTCGCGCGGCCACTGCCCCACTCTAAAAGGCTTTCACTAAGCTCGGCTTGTACGCTAGTGACTTCACTTTGAGAAAAGTTAGTCCATACTTCAAAGTTTGCGCGGCTTTGCGCTAGTGGACGCTTGGTTTTGATGAGATCGCTAACCCACGGAGAAATATCGAGCTCTTCTGCTTTGGCGTAAAACACGCCGTCAAAGTCTTCCCGCGTGCCCGTGATATCAATGATAAACGACGCCGAGTTAGCCGCTAAATCTGCAACCTTAAGCTGACCTAAACCTTGGTGTCGCTCTTCATGGTTGTTCCACGATAAACTTTCAATATCAAATGAATTGGTTTCATTAAGATGAGTGACAGATACCACCCCGTCTTCTAACGAGAAGCTTTGAAGCTGCTCTAAAAACAGACGCTCTAGTGCATTTACTACAGGGAAGTTATTCTTATCGCCTCCAGAAAGACGATCGGCGTCAATATCAAGCTTAAGACCACGCAGCTCAAAACGGGTAGATGAGATAAGTTGGTGGCGTAGCGATTCCCAAAAATCTAGCTCGACGTAGATTTGCCTGATATCCAATGCAACAGGGGAAGCATCGTTTTTAACCAACGACACCGAATTGAGCACAATACTTGGACCATTGCGCTGCCAAACAGCATGCACACTTTGGATGGATAGGTTTACGCCATACTGCTCATTAATATAATTTTCCAACAGGTGTTTGTTGTGCTCAATATGCGGCAGAGCATAGCGTGCAGCGCTTAAAACAAGCGCGAAAAGTACAAGCAATACGGCGAGTAGCAGCCAAAACTTCTTAAGTAGATAAGCGGCTACCGACGAAAAATTTGTCACATTTTGCCTTTGTATACGTTAATGCATTACATCATGACGACGTCGTACTTATCCTGATTGTACAATGTTTCTGTTTGAACCTTGATTTGTTTAGACACAAATACTTCCAGTTCTGCCAGCATATGAGACTCTTCACCCATTAAGGCTTCCGCCACTTTTGGTGAAGCGTAAACCACAAACTTGTCTGCGTCGTAGGCGCGATTCACCCGTACAATTTCACGCATAATTTCAAAGCAAATGGTTTCAATGGTTTTTACCGTGCCTCGCCCTTTACACACCGGGCATTCTCCGCACAATATATGCTCAATGCTTTCACGGGTGCGTTTACGGGTCATTTCAATTAGCCCTAGCGCAGTAAAACCGTGAATATTTATCTTGGCTCTGTCCTTGTTCGTCGCCACCTCTAATGAGTGTAAGACACGTCGTTTGTGGTCTGGTTCAATCATATCGATGAAGTCGATAAGGATCATCCCACCCAAGTTGCGCAATCTTAACTGACGGGCAATTGCCTGCGTCGCCTCAATATTGGTGTTAAAAATCGTTTCTTCTAAGTTCCGGTGGCCAACAAAAGCGCCCGTATTAATATCGATTGTGGTCATCGCTTCGGTCTGATCAATGATCAAGTAGCCGCCAGATTTTAAATCGACACGGCGTTCCAAGGCTCGCTGCGCCTCATTTTCCACATCGTATAAATCAAAAATAGGTCTATCACCCGGGTAGTATTCGAGCTTGCCGTTCATTTCAGGCACATACTCTTTGGTGAACTGGTGAAGTTCATTGAATGATAGTTTCGAGTCGATACGAATTCTGTCGAGCTCTGTACCAACAAAGTCGCGTAGCACTCGTCGTGCTAGCGGTAAGTCTTCGTAAAGCACGTTCGACTTACGCTTTTTCATACGCGACTGAATTTTATCCCACAGCCTTCGCAAAAATGCTGCGTCGGACTGCAGTTCGTTTTTGCCCACACCTTCAGCCGCAGTGCGCAGAATGAAGCCACCGTTTTCATCACAAAACTCTTGCACCAGCGACTTTAAGCGTTCTCTTTCTGCTTCTTCTTCAATGCGTTGAGATACGCCTACGTGAGTCACCGAAGGCATAAATACAAGATAACGGCTGGGGATAGTAATGTCTGTGGTAAGGCGTGCGCCTTTGGTACCGATAGGATCTTTCACTACCTGAACCACAATATCTTGACCGTCTCGCACCAACTCGCGAATGTCTTGCTTTTGAATATGGCTTGCCGAGACTTCTTCGGCAATTTCATTGTGAATGACAATGTCAGATGCATGTAAGAAGGCGGCCTTTTCTAGACCGATATCAACAAATGCTGCCTGCATTCCCGGTAATACACGGCTAACTTTACCGCGATAGATATTGCCAACCAAACCGCGTTTGGTATGACGCTCTACGTGAATTTCTTGCAGTATTCCGTTTTCAATAAGCGCCACACGTGACTCTGACGGGGTAACGTTAATAAGCAGTTCAGCACTCACGATACTACTCCAAATTCATTCAGTCCAAATGCATTAAGTAATTGGCGGGTTTCGTACAGTGGTAGGCCTATTACGGCACTTGCACTGCCGTTAATGGAAACTACAAACTCACCACCAATACCTTGAATAGCGTAACTCCCTGCTTTGTCGGCAGGTTCTCCTGTTTCCCAGTATGCGTCAATTTGCTCATCCGTCAATGCTGCAAAAGTCACAGATGTGGTAATTACTTGAGTCTGTTGCTGAGCCTTATCAAGTACACAAATAGCGGTAAGGACGTCATGAGTTTTACCAGAAAGCATGGTGAGAATGCGCTTAGAATCTGCTTTATCTTCTGGCTTGCCAACACTTTGTCCGTTAAACGATATTAGCGTGTCGCTGGCCAGAATAACCTTGTCGTCGGTCATTGCCTGCTGATCCTCAAGGTATGCTTTCACCGCTTGGGCTTTTTCACTGGCTAGCCTTGCGACAAGCTCCATCGGTGGCTCGTTGTCACGGGGCGACTCGTCAATATCGGCAGGCTGTATTGTATGGGCTATGTTCATTTGTTTGAGCAAAGCGGTGCGTCGTGGAGAGGCTGACGCTAACACTACCGATTTTGTCATTGGCTTACCTTTGGTTTAATCGAGAACGTGTTCGGGTTACGAAATTGAAAACTGTCTGCGCGTGCGTCGAAGCAGCCAAAATACCCACGGCCACAACACCATTGACGTTATCACCGGCCACAGGTAATCGACTTGGAAATAAATATCAGTCAGTAGATGCTGCACCCAAAATGTAAGTAAGTGGTATAGCGCCGATAGTAGACCGATAATAATGGCTTGCTGCCAAACGGAGTAATTTCTTAGTCTTTGGTAATTAGCCGCTAATATATAAACACAAATACTTAAGCCGAAACTATGAATGCCCAAGGTTGTGCCTACAAGCACATCCATAGCAACACCAGTTAAAAACGCCACGCCCACATTCACTCTGTGGGGCAGTGCCATGCTCCAATATGCTAATACAACCAGTACCCAGTCAGGGCGGTACACATCTACTTGAGTGGGCAGCGGAACAATTTGCAGTACCAGAGCAACTAACAAACTAATCCATATAACGAGGTTACGTTTACGCATCTGAAGATTCTTCCTCGTTTACAGCTGGCTTATCAGTGTCGTCAGTAGAGTTAGCATCAGACTCACTCTCTGACTCAGGCGTGTGCCATAACAGCAATAGGTGTCGAAGCCTGTCTAGGTTTGCTAAAGGTGTGACAATAACACGAGCAAAAGGGCGGCTTTCATCTCGGACGACTTGTGAAACTCTTGCCACAGGGTAACCTTCTGGAAAGACCTTTCCTAAGCCAGACGAAATTAATGTGTCACCTTCTTGAATATCGACACTGTGAGGAACATGCTCTAGATACAGCTCGTTTAGCGCGCCGCTTCCGGTTGCGATAAAGCGAATATCGTTTCGAAGAGATCGCACAGGAATAGCGTGGGTAACATCGGCAATCAGCAATACACGGCTGTTTGTAGACCCAACTTCCATTACCTGACCCACTATGCCCTTATCATCAATAACTGGCTGAGACAGATATACGCCGTCTATCGCACCCTTGTTGATAACCACCTGCTGGCTATACGGGTTTTTATCCACCGCCATTAACTCAGCAACCATTTTTCGAGAAGAAACCCGAATAGGTGCCTGCAGTAACTCTCTTAATTGTGCATTTTCTTTTGCAATTACATCGAACTGCTGGAGCTTTTCGCTCATTAACAACAGCTGATTATTAAGTTTCTGGTTTTCGGCCAGCAATTGCTCTTGAGAGGTAAGACGCTGGGCACTTTCATTTAGCATTAAACCGGGAAGGTTTGCTAAATACTGAAGTGGGCTCATTAATGAGTTGAGATAAACCCGCGTTGATTTGAAACCGTCTAGCTTATGGTCGACAAATATCAGAATCACCGACAGCACAAGCGCCAGTGTAAGCCTGTTATTTAACGAAGGGCCGCGGGTAAAAATAGTATCCATGATACAAATAAGGCAACCTTACGGTTGCCTTTCCTGTTTATTCGTAGCTAAACAGGTCGCCACCGTGAAGGTCAATCATATCGAATGCCTTACCACCGCCGCGTGCTACACAAGTAAGCGGATCATCAGCAATAACAACTGGAATGCCCGTTTCTTCCATTAGCAATCTATCTAAGTCTTTAAGTAACGCGCCACCACCGGTAAGTACCATACCGCGCTCAGAAATGTCTGAAGCAAGCTCTGGCGGAGACTGTTCTAGCGCCACCATAACTGCTGAAACAATGCCGGT
Organism: Alteromonas sp. MmMcT2-5; assembly: GCF_022348315.1. Classification (NCBI taxonomy): domain Bacteria; kingdom Pseudomonadati; phylum Pseudomonadota; class Gammaproteobacteria; order Alteromonadales; family Alteromonadaceae; genus Alteromonas; species Alteromonas sp. MmMcT2-5. The sequence continues at coordinate 28,069 of NZ_JAKRFB010000017.1, forward strand.
TAGTGGTTCTTGAAGCGCTTCAAGAATTTCGTTTGAGTTTAGCGTGAACCCGCGAGGTACGCCTTCTGCTAGGTTGCGACCGCGCACTTCAATTTCGCGCACTTCTTCACCTGGGTAGGCAGCACCTATTTCATGCTTGATGCGTTCAGCGGTTGCTTCACCAATTAGTGAACCGAAGTTACGACGAATGTAGTTGATAATAGCTTCATCAAACTTGTCACCACCAATACGAACAGATGATGAATAAACTACGCCGTTAAGTGAGATAATGGCAACTTCTGTTGTACCACCACCAATATCGACCACCATTGAACCTGTTGCTTCTGATACAGGTAAACCCGCACCAATAGCAGCCGCCATTGGCTCGTCGATAAGATAAACTTCGCGGGCACCTGCACCCAGTGCAGATTCTTTAATTGCGCGGCGCTCTACTTGTGTTGAACCACAAGGAACACACACTAATACACGAGGACTTGGGCGCAAGAAATTATTGTCATGCACTTGTTTAATAAAGTGCTGAAGCATTTTTTCAGTGACGTAAAAGTCGGCAATAACACCGTCTTTCATCGGACGAATTGCACGTATATTACCCGGCGTACGACCAAGCATTCGCTTAGCTTCTGCACCTACTGCTGCAACACTTTTTGGTCCTGCTGCGCGCTCTTGACGAATAGCTACTACTGAAGGCTCGTTTAGAACAATACCTTGGTCTTTTACATAAATCAGCGTATTAGCTGTTCCGAGGTCGATGGACAGATCGTTAGAGAACATGCCTCGAAGCTTTTTAAACATGAAGAGTGTATTCCTGTTTCTGTGTTAACGCGTATTTGCAAAGGTGAGATGGCGACGCTTTAACGTGAAGTCGATATTTATTCGCACACTTTAACAATGGGGGCTATTTTGGGCAAGTAATGCTGTAATTAAGTGACGAAATAACTGCATTTTTGCTTAGTAGTTTTAGCGCTTTACCCAAGAAGGGATACCACACACGCGTTTCCAAATAATTTTAAAATTAGACCCACATAGTGACCCTGTGAAAATTAGAAGGTTCAAAAACAATTTGCTAATAATTTACATCTCTTTATGTTGGCGCCACTACGGTGTGCTACGCAACCAGCATTACGACCAAACCGGATAACCTTCTTTGCTAATTATTGATTTGCTCGCGCTTGTAAATGATATTGTCGTTTCCTCGATACACACCATACGTGAGCGTTGCGTTTGGAGGGTTATCAGCTTCGCCATCTCCATCCCAATCCCACAATAGCCAAGCATCAGGCGTATAACTAACAGGATAATTGCCAGCACCGTTTGGTGATGACAGGCGTATTCCGTCACTATTTCTATAGGCTCCTTCACTTAACGACTCTTCCCCCGAAGAAACCAATTCACCAGATTCGTCATTCACGTTGTCGTGATCATAAGCCGTACAACTGTCATACTTATTAATTCGCCAATTATTTCCGTCCCAATATTGAGTGCGAAGCGGTAACAAAAGTGCTTCGTCGGCTGCACCGTAGTTATTTATCAACGTTGCACGACCGTAGGCGAAGCTGATTGAATCACCAAAATCATCAACGCACTGACCGGAACAAGAAAGTCCATTGAAGTTTGCGCCCTCAATTTGTGCTTGGTCTGCCACCAGCGCAATGTGTGCTTCGAGGTAAGGCCCATCTACGCTGTTATCAGCAAGGCGACTAAATACGATATCGTTGTCAGAAAATGAAATAAGACCAGCACTGGCATTTTGCGGTCAACTTATTGAATTAATGTTTTCCAGCCTATTTAGCAAGCTTGTGCCGTGCTCGACTTGTAAGCTGATATTGATCAGTTTATCGAAACCATCGTAGTAGTTTGTGGTGCGGCTGCCATTTTGGTTAAGTGCGGTTAGCGAGAAGCTTACTTCGCTAATGGGTTGATCAAAGTAATTAAATGCACCATTGACGTTACATGCTGCTTCAACACTTCCGCTCAAGGCAAAATTAGAAGGTGCGAAACGCCCAACATTTTGCACCAGCCCTTGCACGGTGGTATCTGACAAATAAGTACTCTGTGCCGCAATGGAAATTGTACCTACCTCATCGTAATTAATACCAACGTTAACTTTACCTTCGTCGCTAAATAAAACACTGGGCACGCTCAATGTACCCGTTGCGCCGCCACTAGGAAGTATATTTAAGGGTGTTAACAACGCGCTACCTGAAAAATGCTCCGCGGTATTATTATTTTCCAGTGCTGCAAAGTTATCTGGTATTCCATCGTCGTTACTGTCTTCACCATCGACCCACTGTACTGTTCGCAAGCCTAAGACAAAGTCTTCCCCTGTCAGTTTGAGCAGCGAACCATTCGCACTATTCGCGTAACCGTTAAGATTGGAGCTCGTGCCGCTATCATTTAAGATATTCATAGCAAAGCCGAACGGACGCACTTTAAAAGTATTAGAAGAACCTGCAATACCGCTTCGATTTGTTATGTCTGCTGACAACGACAACTCTCCCGCATCTGGGTATTGAATTGTAAAGGCAGCTCGCGAGTCAGCATCAAATTGAATAGGAAAGGTGCGTGGGGTTAGCCCCAGTTGATGTTCATTACCGTTATTGATAAGCAGTAGGGTGTTAGAACAATTACTCGAACTAGAACAGTTATAATTTAATTCAACATCGACAATTTGATTTTTTAGCGTGTCAGAATTCCCACATGCTTCGATAGCATAGGTCTTGCTGTTAAAGCCAGTGTCTGAAGGCTTACCAGAAAGCTGAGTAACGATGGTTTCTGAATCATCAGTGATATTCTTAAACACCAGCCCGTCGGATTCATACTTTATTTTACAGCTACCTAAATTCACTTCTTTACCACCGATAAAGCAACGCAATTGAGAAGATGGATTTTCTCCCGAAGTAGCAAGTTCAGGATCTGCGCCTCTTAGGCTATCGAGTGTTAGCGAGGTCTGCCCGATAAACGTTACGCTGTCGTCAGGCGACCATCGATAGTTACCGCTATTAACGGGCACTAAGTTGACTGTAGATGGCTGGGAGTAGAGTAAATCACAGTTGACGTCTGCACAGGCTTTTAGGGTAACTTCTTTCGCGGCGCAGCTACTACCCTTGTTATCAGCTAGTTCAAAACGATAGTGATTCAGTACTTCAATAACTTCCCGACCGCAGATGCCAGGAATATTGTTTGGCACTTCATTAGCCGTCACCCTCAGAGTAGCAGGTGAGCCAACGCCTCCTCCCGCGGTAAAGCGGCCTCTCAATGTGCCTTCAGACACATTGGCAAAGGTTATTTCACCTTTTGCTAAAACCAATGCGTTGGGGTTTGAGCCATCGATGACCACATCTCCGTCGACATAAATAGCGAGATAAGCCCCTTCAGCGACAGTGATATTTGCATTCACCATGGTGAACTTTGTAGCCACGCCACCAATATTGTCCCCCGGATCAGAAACATAAATTCGCGTGGGTGCAATTACGTTGTAGTTACCCGCCGCCATGGTTACCAGTTGACGGTTAAAATAATAATCCCCCGCTAAATCCCCTTCTGCTATCTCTGGGCCGCTATCGTCAATGGTAATTGTTGGTATCGCTCTCGCTTGTGAGTCGGTAAGCGCATCTGTGTTGTTCACGGTACAGTCGACAGGGTTCTGTCCGCATTTTGGGTAGTCTGCAGATCCACTTGTAGCGTCGGTGATAAACTGCTGTGCTGACAACACACCTGCATTTTCATCAATCATTCGGCTACCAGCTGCGAGTGAAATTGCGGAACCACTAAAAGCGGCAACCGCGCCAGGAAAGGCGTCATCACAACTAGGAACTTCACCACTAAACACAAACTCTGAAGTCATAGCCAGAATGCTAGCGTCTTCTTCAGTGTGGTTGCGCTCAGAGTCTAAGCTTCTATCCTCATCTACACGCAGTCCAAGCCTATTTTTGTTTACGCCGCAGCTGCGAAGCCAACCGCCGTCGCCGCCGTTTCTACTTATTTTACTGGCTGCAACCAAAGGAGTTTGCGCATAGTTATTTTTAAAGTCATTTCGAAAGCAACCATCGTCCCACCCCTGTATGCGTACGTCGGCAAAATCGGCTTCCCAAACCACTTCAATACCATTGTCATCGAAAAATCTACGATTGAATCCCTCTGTTGTCGCCATGTAAGCTACCGTTTCATTGCGTGTAACTGGCGCATAATCTGTTTCAGACGCTTCCAACGCCATAAAATAAGACGGTGCTTCATACTTTGCTGCAATAGTTAGAAACGGTAACAAATGTTCGTTGGGTGGCTTCTTTCCATTAACGTCAACTTGGTTATTTAACGTTTGAATAGAGTGAAAGAAAACAGGCTGTTCACCAAAATCAGTTTCAAGTGAAACGCGAGCATATCTCGCATTTTCTTCGCCCACCTTCAAGGGGCCGTTAGGTTCATACCAAGGAGAGCTTGTCGATGCCTGAATAGTCCCCCCTCCGAGCTCCATCTTACCGACTTCAACAATATCACCGTCAGGAAATTCATGAACGCCATACGCAATCGCTAAGTAATGTGCTCCCATCGTGATATGTGGACCATCTTCTCCAGAAGGCTCAAGGGGCAGCGCTTCAAAACCTGTGCGGGTAACATTGCGAATTTTGACAATCGCTGGGTTGCTACCTTGATTGGTAGACAGCATAAACACCGCTGGCGGCTCGTCGTATACCTGTGAAAAGCTAATGGTTGTCCACTCTGCTTTATTGTAGGTGTTTTGAAGCTCGATGAACCTGCCTTCGATTTGAGGGACGGCTAGTACCCGGGGTGCAACATATAACGTTAGAAACAAACAAAACAGCGAAATAGACTTTAAGTTCATTATTGTTCCTGCCTTACTTCAACGCTTACTTTCCTCGATGTTTCTATTTGTCCCGCAGAGCAACTAGATTCCGATGTCAGCAAGTAGACTTCCACTGCATTAGAGGTAACTTCCGGTTCTGGTGCTACTGCAGGACCTATACACTCTATGTCCGCTTTACAGTTTTTAAGACCACTTGTTGTAAAAATTATTTCGGTCTGATAAGGGCATGTTCGGTCTTGGATTTCAACTAACCCGGAAACCGCAACTTCCATCCCGCTCTGCGCTGCTAAATAGGCGCGAGCACCATAATATTCAATGGATTGCTGACGTATGTTTGATGAAATCTGATTAGACAACGCAATGCCAAGTCCTAGAAGTACAATGCTAATAATGATCGCCACAATAGTGGTAGAGCCACGTTGTTTTGATAGGGTGCGAGAAGGCGATAAAGTAAATTGTCTATTAGGGAACATTGGGGAAGTGTACCTCGTGCGAGAAAGCCAACGTCTCGTCATCATTACCGATGAGCGTCAAGTCTAATTTGACCAAAGCATTTTGGCGCAAACTTGCCGTTATTACATCTGCACTCCAGCTACTTACATTCGTTGCAATAATACCTGAACTCATTCCATCTCTGCGGACCAAAGTCTCACCCTGCGCCGTTGTTTCCTTACACACTGACACTGGGTTTTCGTTAAACACAAAAAAACGCTTCCCTGGAGACGATTGAGTGTTTTCCGTCCCTAACTCAATTAGGTATTGGTGATCCAAATCATTGCCTTCGTCATCGGTGGCGACGGTAAATCCATTATAGTCTACGCTGTTGTCAATCACACTTTGCGGACTCGTTGGGTAAATAACTAATTTATCGTCCGCTGTAGGAGCCTCCATTTCAAACACTACGGAATGCAGCTTGTCATCGAAAGGGTCTGCGGTATATGTACCGCTCATGACAATTGGATAGTAGGTCAAGCACCCTAAACTAGCGTCAAAAGAGACCGAGTTAGGCACAATATTTCGAAGTTCTTTTTCCAATCGCAAAATAATAAAGCGCGCATCTGAAACAAGTCGGGTACGCTCTGCGCCAGTTATATAGATTTGTGCGCTTAAAGAAATAACCTGTGCCACGGATACGCTAATCACGCCTAAAATAGTGATCACTAAGATAAGCTCTATAAGTGTAAAACCACGTTGGCGTCTTGCTTTTGGTAGGGACATTAATAGCTCCCTCGATAAGCACTGAAGTTGTAAACTTGGCCGTCTGGAGCTGTGACCGCGATATCGATACGCTTGTATTGTTTTGGTGCTCTTTTGTTTAAGTCTGACTCAATTGAAGAGTCATAAGTAACATTTACTCTGTATGCAAAGCCATTATAATTCCCGCCAGCATTACTTACTGTATAACCGTTGTAATCATCTACATCGTCATAAGCTTCTTCGGAGGTTTCACCAGCGTCCGGACCCAAAGCGCCGGAACACAGATTATCGCTGGCATTAGACGGATTAGGTTTATCGACGCAGGTGACAAATGGTGGGCTTCGGTCGCTATTTTCATCATAAGAGCGACTAAGAATGTCGTTCATTAAAGACTGCCCTAGCTTCGCCGCTTTCACCTGACGAAATGGCTCTGCGGTTTGTTCAGCTTGCGGGACAATAAGCGATAGTACTACGGTAAGGCTAATCGTAAATACAACAATGCCAATCACCAGCTCTAACAGGGTAAAGCCGTTCACGCATTTCCTATGTACAGGCAACACAACCCTAGCACGCATAAACTGCCCCTTCGCTTTGTAAACACATGGCAAAGGTACTTATTTGAATTCTACAATTCGTTGAACACGCGATATTTCGCGGCCTGCCAAACCCATCAAACTGAATTTGAGAAAAGCTATCGCCATTTTCATCGGCCGTTTGAAAAGTAAAGTCGGTGCTTGATGCATCGACTACCTGATCGGCATCAAAAGCGGTAGAAAGAGCGTTTGCACAATCGTGGCCAGCGGGAGGGGCAATGATTGTGGCGGTTATTTTCACACAGCTAGTGTCTTGCACATTTTGCATAGCACGAAACTGCATGTTACGAACAACTTGAAGTGTGCGATCGCGAAGGGCGATAGCTTCTTCCGTATCGTTACCAAGAAAGCGAGGTGCGGCGGTTACCGCCAGCACCCCAATAACCAATATAGTTATAATAAGTTCTACTAGTGTAAAACCGTTTTTCTTCACATTACTGAACGCAAGAGTTGACTTTAATTACAGGGCGTACACCTTCACCAGTAGAATTAAAGTATTCTACTGAACAAGGTGCCTCAGTTTCTGTAGGTGCTGTCGAAGAGTAATCACTGAATCCGGTTGCATAAACTAACACAGAGTTCGAAGCTGAAATCTCTTCTGTACCAAAGTCTGCAGCATCTATATCAAGCAATGCTGCCATATTATCTTCAGTCGCTTGCGGGTACCCGTTTACAATAGTCACGTTATCAGATCCAACATCTAACGTTACTGGTGTGTCTGTGGTACCCAAAACGTCGTTGATCAAAGCTTTACCATTAACAACCGACGCCGAGGTTTGAAGAGAGGCTTTAATTCCTTCAAGCGTTGCGTCACGCGCATCATCTTGAAGGTTCAGAAACTTAGGTGCTGCGGTTACCGCTAGGATACCCAGCAATACAATTACAATGATTAACTCGATTAGGGTAAAACCCTGTTGTGTTGATACTTTTTGCATAATTAAACTTCCTAGGTATTAATTAAAAAACAGTAACCTGGCCAGTGGCTGGGTTGTAAGTGAAACCGTCGTACGTTGTACCGTCTGGCGTTCCGTCTGCCGGTGCTGAGCTATTAGGTAAACCCATAGATTCAACTAAGTAGTAAACACAAAGTGTATTTGCACCTGAGTCGTCCTCACGAACGGCATATCTGAAATCAGCAACAACGGTGTCGTTCGTCGACGTTGTGTTTGTTGGTGCTGACTGAAGAATTAGGTCAAATACGTTTTTGCATTCAGTGTCGTTAACTGTAGAAATAAGTGTGTTGCCTGTAGAGCTTCCCGTTGGGTAACCAATGGTGCCGTCTACCCCTACTTGCGTTTGATCGTAAGTGACTACAGTGCCGTTCCCATTTCCATTGTTTCCACTCGGACGGCCTTCAACTTCCCACTGCGCTCTTACAAGACCTACCGCGGCTGCAAAACCACCGGCAACACCTTCAACACTTGCTTCACGAGCTTCATCAGTAACATCAATAAAGCGTGGTAATGCTGTGGCCGCAAGCAACCCTAGAATGATTACAACAATTATCAGCTCGATTAGCGTAAAACCTTGTTGTTTGGTGTTCATAACATCTCCTTGATGACGATAAAGGCGAATTGTGCCGCCGTTTAATCAACTGTTTCTTTGCCTGACAACGCCGCTACCAGCGTTATATTCAAACCAAATCTCTTTTCCCCAAAAGAATGCACATTGTAAGTGACCGTTTGCATACTGGTCGCTTACAGTCACTGTTGACAGCGCTTCACCTTCTCTTAAGGTTGCAAGTGTCAGCATGTATTCGCACGCATTCCCCTGTTCTTTTTCAAGTCCTTCGGGCCAGCCTTTTTCATTAATGTATAGCTCTGCCGCCACATCTTTGTGCTGTTTAACTTTGCCACCAGCGTCAAACTCAGTTTCGTAAATAAGCACGGTATCTTGCTTAGTCTTTATCCACTGTGCCCTGGCTAACATCACCACTCGCTGAAACTGTGCAACCGCATTCTCTTTGTTAACCTTTTCCGCTTCATCAATAATTGGTGTCGCGTAAAACACGTATGTTGTTCCAATAACAGCAAGCAATACGCCTATATCAACAAAATTAAGTAACCCCGTTTTGGTGCTTGCCACGCTTTTCCCCAGTTATAAAGCGCTTTATCAGCCGCCTTTCACCGCCGACATCATGTTCCACATTGGCGTAAATATGCCTAGCGCCAGGATCAATACCATTACCGCAACAAAACCAATCAAAATAGGTTCGATTTTGGCCGTTAAACTTTTCAAGTCGAAGTCGACTTCACGTTCGTAATAGTCAGCACTTTCTTCTAACAACGGTTCTAGTCGCCCCGTCTCCTCACCTACTGCAATCATCTGTAGTACAAGTGTAGAAAACAGTTCGCTATTTTTCGAAACTCTAAGCAAACTTTCGCCTTTTTCGATCCCTTGCCGCATTTCTTTAATGCGCTTTTGCATGTGCGCGTTGTCAACGGCGTCGGCAGTAAGTGAAAGCCCTGCGGTTAACGGCACGCCTGCACGTAAGATCATTGAAAAACTTCGGCTATATCTTGAAAGTAATGATCGCTCAATAATGCTGCCCACGACAGGCAACTTTAGTTTAAATTTGTCCCATTTGAGTCGTCCATTAGTCGAATTAACGTATTGTTTAACAGCGAAAATCCCTCCCACAATCACAATAATTAGCAGCCACCAATAGTTCACAAAGAAATTGGAAGTACCAATTAACACGCGGGTCATAATTGGAAGTTCAGTGTCAAAGCGCTCAAACATTTGGGTGAACACTGGCACAACAAATAGATTCAAAATAAACATGGCAATTGCTAGCGCAATTAACACAAAAGTGGGATAGCGAAGCGCCGATTTGATGCGCTTGCGGGTTTCTTGCTCGCGCTCGAAATAGAGGGCAAGCTGTAGGAATACGTCGTCTAATTTACCGGTATTTTCACCTACCACCACCACGGATATGGTAAGTCTCGTAAACACCTTTTCATATTTAGCCATGGAAGAAGACAGACTTCGTCCCTGCTCTAACTGGTCTGCAATATCTTTCAAAATCTCTTGAAAGCGTTTATGCGATGCATTTTCGCTTAGGCCTTTAATGGCGCGAATAATGGGAATACCGGCCTTTAGCAATGAGTACATTTGGCGGGAGAAAATGATCATTTCATCCAGTCCCACCTTTTGTTGAAATAAACGCGTGATATCGAAGCCGTCTCCTTCATTTTCTGCACTGCGTTTTTTTGATTCAACAATGGTAAGAGGCACAATGTTTTGTGACAGCAAGGCTTGTGCTGCGGCTTGCGCTGACGCGGCTTCTATAACTCCTTTTTGAGGCCCGCCTTGCGTTGACTTACCTGCGTACTTGAACTGTGGCATTAGTGATTCACCACTTCAGGAACAAATTCAGCGACTTTGAACACTTCATCTAAAGAAGTTTTGCCCTGAGCTGCGTAGTCCAGCGCCATGTGAGATAAAGGAACAAAGTCTTTATTCGCCTTAGTCGCATCTACGAAGCCCTGCGTGTCGTCTTCACGCAAGGCCTCCATCATGTCCTCGTTCATTTCCAGAAATTCAAAAACACCTATCCGGCCTTTGTACCCTGTGTGATTACAACTGTTGCACCCGCGCCCTTTATAGAAGGTGGCAGTGGCTAATTCAGGTTTCAAGAAGCCAACCCACGCTTGTTCTTGGGCGGTTGCAGGCTTTTCTTCTTTACAGTTTTCACACACCCTACGAACCAGACGCTGTGCAAGCACTCCTCGTAATGAAGTGGCAACCAAATACGGCGCCGCGCCCATATCGATAAGGCGAATAGCGCTGGTTACTGAGTCGTTGGTGTGAAGCGTACTTAATACCAAGTGGCCGGTTAATGCACCTCGAAGACCAATCTCTACGGTTTCTTGGTCACGCATTTCCCCCACCATGATAATGTCGGGGTCTTGACGTAACGTAGTGCGAAGAATGGCGGCAAAGTCCAGCCCAATTTTGGCATTAACCTGAACTTGGTTGATTCGCGGTAGACGGTATTCAATGGGGTCTTCAGCCGTTATGATTTTAAGGTCAGGCTTATTGAGTTCGCTAAGTGCCCCATACAGAGTCGTAGTTTTACCGGAACCCGTAGGCCCCGTTACCAGGATCATACCGTGGGGACGATTAATGGCAGCTCTAAATTTCTCTGCCATAGCATCGGGCATACCGGTTTGGTCTAGCGTTAGTAGGCCAGCAGACTGGTCTAATAAACGCATAACTACCGCTTCTCCGTTGGCCACTGGCATGGTCGACACACGCACATCTAAGGTGTGTCCTTTCACTTTAATATTAAATCGCCCGTCTTGTGGAATACGCTTTTCAGATATATCCAAGCCAGACATGAGTTTGAGTCGTAGTACCAGCGCCGACGCTATTTTCACTTGGTTGAGCGTGTTTTCTTGCAAAACGCCGTCGACACGTTGTCGAATGCGCAGGATTTTTTCATCGGGCTCGATGTGAATATCTGATGCCCTAACTTGAACGGCATCTTCAAATATGGAGTGAAGTAGCTTAACAACCGTGGCATCCGAGGTGGTGTCATCAAGGGCTGACAACTCAAAATCAGCTTCGTCTGCATACTCTTCACCTAGTTTTTCAGCAAACGACGCAATGTCCTGGGTACGGCGGTAAACAGAATCAAATGCCTCTAGCATTTGGTTCTCTTGCACAATAGCCAGCTCAATGGTTCGAGGAGCGACTAACGGGCCGAGTTGGTCTAAGCCTCCCAAGTCCGTTGGGTCGCTCATGCCCAGCAGCACTTCATCGTCGTCCGCCTCTAACACTAAGGCACGATAGCGACGTGCGTAAGTCTCTGGGATAAGCTGAGCTTGCTCTGGGTCTATACGGCGCTGTGTTATATCCAAAAAAGGAATATTTAGCTGCTGTGCCAAGAAGCGAAGAAGCTGGGGTTCGCCAATAAAGCCCAAATCGATAAGTGTATCCCCCAGTTTGCGCCCTGACGTTCGCTGCGCCGCAAGCGCATTGTCAAGCTGCTCACTGGAGATAATGTTTTCGTGAACGAGTAAGTCGCCAAGGCGCATCTTTAATCGAGGTCGCATTAAGGCTGCTCCTGTAAATCAGTTAGACGCGAGTTTGCATATTGTGCAGATGCAGAGGAAAGCCCGCCAATGGCGAGTGCCCTGGAATAAGATGATATCGCCAGGCGCTCATCTGCCAATGCGTCATAATTCACCCCTAGTGCCAACCACCATTTCGCATTATTAGGCTGTAGCGATGTCATAGCGCTGAATGCTGAGATCGCTTGCTCTGACTTATTGATGGTTTGAGCAGAGGTGCCCTTTAAAATTAGATAGTCGGCACGGCCTTCGGCTAACGCTTTAGCATCCAAGCTATCAGGCATCAAATTCAATACTTCTTCGAAGCGGCTTTCCTGCACCAGAATTTTGGCCATTAGCTCTCGCCAAATTAATTCGCTAGGCGAGATCACAATGCCCTCTGAAAGTACCTGCAGTGCCTGTAAATTATTGTTTTGTCCAAAATAAAGTGCAGCTAGCTGCTTGCGCGCCTCGTCATTTTGCGGAAAGGTTGCCAGTGCTAGCGTGAAGCTTTTTTGAGCCTCATCAAAAATGCCAAAGTTATACGCTTTAAGTCCTGCTTCTAAATGCACTGCACTTTGTTGTTCAGGTGACTTAGGTGCTACCTCAACTACAGGCTCTCTGGTTATGATATTTGTGGGTTTAGGCTCTGCGGCCTTCGAGCTTGAGGGTTGTGTTTTGCTAACCGCAGACAGTTCTGATTGAGGGCTACTGGCGTTTGCGCTGTTATTGACGCTTGACGCATTCACATCATCAGCTGTGCTGGTTGCTGATACCGTAGTTGTAACCCTTTTTCTGTATTGAGCTTCATCATCTTCAAGGGACTCATCAACGGTATTGAAAACAAGCTCAGCCACATCTGACGCACTGTTTTGTAGCGCCATATCACTTTCAGATAACGGGGTCGATTGCATTCCTTGTGACGGCGCATTTATATCTGCTGTGCTATCGGCAACGCGCTCTGATATTGTACTTTCAGCAGGCGGGTTGTTAACGCTCGGGGCACTTGAAACGGCCGTTGTGCTTAATCCATCTTCATTTTTTTCGCGATGGGAAGTACCAGATAAAAGTGTAATTACTAACCATACTACAAACACCAAAACGGCGATGATCATGAGCGCTTTTGGCCACACTGGACGTTGACTGACTTCAACGGTTGGCGGCAAACCAAAGTCTTCACTTTTATTGCGTTCATCCAGTGACTTTAAGGTGTCATTCAAAATACTCATATGCCACCTGCGCCGTATACATGCAGTACACTTGCTACTGCCACCACAGCAAGCGACAAAATAACAAGACTCTGCCTTGGGACAAGTCTGCGTTTACAGTCATGTGTATCGAAAACGGCGCTTAGTGTATGTGACCAGGTCGCCGACGCCTTGCCCTGACCATATGCGCGCAAAAGAATCTTATGACAAACTATGTTAACCAAGCGAGGCGTACCCTTGGTAACCAACGCTATAAATGCGCGCAGTCCTCTAGATATCAACTGCTCGTTACCACCTGCTGTCGTCAACCGGTGACCAATGTAGTAATCGACTTCGGCTGACGTCATTGTGCGTAAAGTGTAAGAAAAACTTATTCGCTGGCGGATTTGTCTTACTTTAGGGTTTGCCAGGTTGTCATCAAGTTCAGGCTGTCCAAACAAGACAATTTGAAGCAGCTTACTTTTTTCCGTTTCCAAATTGCTAAAAAGACGCAGCATCTCAAGAGCATCCCAACTCAGCGACTGCGCTTCGTCAATGATTAATACCGCTTGTCGCCCCTCTTTTTTAAGGGCTAATAGCTTTGTCTCTATTGCATTATGCAAGCCTTGATTATCACTATTTCCTTCCGTAACAATACCTAACTCTTTCGCAAATGCTTGGCGTAATTCATCAGGCGAAAGGTATGGATTGGGTAAATAGCAGGCTACAAATTTATCAGACAGATGATTAATTAATTTACGGCATAACAATGTCTTACCTGTACCGACTTCACCGGTTACTTTTATAAAGCCTTCAGACATACTTAATGCTGATAAAATGACTTTTAACGCTTCATTGTGTGGCGCAAGCGCACAAAAGAAATCCGTATTCGGGGTAAGCGAAAACGGCATATCTGTGAAGTGAAAAAAGCCCTGATACATAATTAGTTTCTATACCACTGATCAAGTAATGACTGAGTGCGAAGACGTTGTTTTTCCCACGTGTCCGGTTGCACAACTGATGGGCGTATCAAGATCACCAGCTCGCGCTTACTTTGCGTTTTGGCTTTGTTTTTAAACGCGTTACCAATGAATGGAATGTCTCCCAACAAAGGCGTTTTTGATTCTTGCTCACTGGTAACGGTTTCCATCAAACCGCCAATCACGACAATTTCTCCATCGCGGGCACGAATTACCGTATCTGACTCTCGGATATTACTTTGTGCCAGTGGCAGCAAGATTTGCTGATCGCCCACCTGAATGACTTTAGTCTGCTCTGCCGTTTCCGTTACTGATGGGTGAACGTGCAATATAACCGAGCCGCTTCTGTCAATTTGAGGGGTAACATCTAAGGCAATACCTGAAAAAAACGGGGTAAGTTCGATGTCATTTTCGTTTTCGGTTTGTGTCGCGCTTTGATCTTCACTGGTCGACACATCGGTGACAAAGTATTCGTCCTGACCGACTTTAATCACTGCTTTCTGGTTGTTAGTGACGGTCACTCTGGGGTTACTCAACATCTGAACATCACCTTGGGTTTGCAGCATATTGATAACGCCGTCAAAGTCACCTCGGGAAATTCTCAATGTAGAAACGCCGCCAATATCTGTAGATATTGAGTTCCCTATGCCGTTAACTGCATTAATGGCTGGATCTATACCTGCAGCGGTATTTGCAGCAAAGTTTGACGCTATAGCTCCGCCGCTGAAGCCAAAGTTCACACTGCCCGTCAAGCCGCTTGCAATGCGATCCCAGCGCACGCCTTGCTGATAGCCATCGTTTAGCGTGACTTCAATAATGCGCGCTTCTAATACCACCTGTCGCTGTAAGCTCTCTTGGCTTTGGTTTAAAAAGTCTTTCACCACTGCGATTTCGCTGGGCAATGCTCGAACGGTCACTAAGCCTGCTTGGGGTGAAACCACAACTTGGCGACCTTCTGTTGGAGAGACCAGTACTTTTAGTGCCTCCTTTAAATCGCTCCAAAAGTCGTTTTCACTGGTAGTCTGAATGTTTGAGCCATTGAGCTGTTGGATGTTATTGCCGCCAAGTCCGCCTTGGCCTCCAAAACCACCCTGACCACCTAGCGCGTTCCCGCTAATGTTATTATTGCCGTTAATTCCACCGTTGTTGCCACCATTGTTTTGGTCTTGCTCACTTACCCCACCGGCAATAACGCTTACGTTAGATACACCGAAGCGCTTGATCATAAGAAAGTTAACCGGGATAGATTCCGTCTTTAGTTGAGAAGGCATAACCTGAATTACCTTCCCTTCTAAAAACACGTCTAACGGATACATTCTCGAAATAATGGTTAACACATCTTCTAACGCCACTTCTTTGAGCGTTAAGCTAATTTGCCCTGACACGGCTGGATGAACGGCGACACTGTAAGGTGTGTCTTCAATTAACGCGTCGAAAAACGGACGCACGTCTACATTGTTAGCAGAAACTGCGAACATTTTCTGTGATGTTGGCGCAGGTAACGCTTGATAACGGGCAACCTCTGCCAGCAGTTCTTGATTAAGCTGAGGGGGCGGTGTTGGTTTACTTGATGTCGTATTCTGAGAACGTGCTAGTTCATCGCGAATATGAGGTTTTACTTCCTCGCCAACACCATAAGATTGGCAACCTGCCACAACTAACGCTGCAGACAAAACCAATGTGTTAACAATGAGGCTATTTTTTAATTTCATATGCATACATTCTTAGTATTTTCTGCTGACGTCCGTCAGTGATAACCACGTTCTTGGGGTTAATTTTTGATACGGTGTATTCGTTCAGTGTGTCGCCCACGCGGTAAGATTTACCCGATATGATCGCGCTATAACCTGTACTGCGTTTAAAGATAGATTGAAGTGCTAGCTCTCCTGCTACCGCTTCATCATTGCTAGACACTGATGCACTGGCGATTGCAGGCCTAGTCGGGTCGACAGACGCAACTGCAGGTAAGCATGTTGCTATCGCTAAAGCTGTGACCACAATTCTTAACCGTTTCACACTCTCTCCTTACAGCGAGATAAAGGTTTCATTATTGCTTACCGTTGCTAACCCCAGTGCTAACGTGGCACTTGGGTAAGCTTCAACGTTGTAAGCAAAATCTGTTACTACGACTTTTTCAGGGGCGGCTTGAAGGCGCGCTAGGTAGCTACGCAGGTCAAAGTAACTTCCCTCAATAATTAAGCGCATGTTATGACGGTAAAACGGTGTGCTTTGAGACTCACCGTCACCAAAGCGTACTGTTTCGGTAGGCTCGACCTTAAAATTCACTAAACGTACGTTGTCTTCTTCGTTTAGAAGCGTCATAAGCAGCTCGGGCATTCGATCGGCTGCGACAAACCCTTCATTAAGTGAAAGTAGTGCCTCATCAATTGATAGTAGGTCTTTTCTGGCCTTATCGAGTTCTAGCTGCGTGCGCTTTGTATAATCGATGGTTAGCGCTTCTTGAATAGCATCTCTTTGAATGACCAATGCTTTGTGCTCGCTCTCCTTTCTGATGACTGCTTTATCGGTTGCAGACAAGTCATCAAGTGCAGGCGAAACACCGAACCAGAAGAATAGATAGATAATGAGAGCAAAACTCACCCATGTAATTAGCTGTTTTTCTCTGCTTTCAAGAGCGGAGAATTTCTCAGAGAGCTGCTGGTACTGATTCATCAGCGTCTCCTTCAAAATCTGTGGATATCAAGAATTGTTTCACGTTTTCTTTGCCGTCTACTTCATCAAACTGCACTGAAGAAAATGACTTACCTTGGAAAAACGGAGACTGCTGCAACTTTTTAAGCCACACAGGTATAGATGAAGGCGCCAAGGTTTGGCCTGACAGGCGAATGGTTTGTGTATCGATATCAATACTCGTCAGCCATAGGTTCTGATTGTGGAAATTAGCCAAGTCGTCCATCACCTCGCCGTACTTTGTTGCGTCAAATGACAACTCTCCGCTATCAAGATACGCTAACAGACGTCTTCGGTTTTCAATTTTGGCGTTCACCTTTTCAAGCTGTTGCTGAAGCGACTGGGTGTCTCGTTTCTTCTCGAGTGCAGCGCTTAAGGTTTTAATTTCGCTATTCAGTTGGCTAATCGCGTTTGTTTTTTCATTTAACTTTTTCTGCTTCGCCCCCAACGTAATATTGAGCGCGATTACCACCACCAACATGACACCTATTGCCGCGCCATTAAGCCAAAGTACCTTCGAGAATGGTAACCGCTCTTTCTTTGGTTTAAGAGAGTCCTGATAGAGGTTTATCGTTCTTTTCATGCCACCTCTCTCGCTGCAACAAGTGCACTTGCTAACGCAAAGTGGCAGGCAGGTTCAACTACATCGGCTAAATTAAGCTGTGAAGTAAAGACATTCATGGCAACGGGCTGAAACGGCTTCAGCCGTTCGATCACTGGCACACAGTCAAATTGAGTTTTAAACAGAATTTCTTTTAAAGGCGGCTGCTTAAGTTGCGACTCATAGAAATCCATTGAGCGTTGAATTTCTAATCCCAAAGTATCACTTAGCTGTGACAGGTCTGTTTGCTCATTAACTTTGCTTACAAATCCACGTAAGCGACGTGCCAACCAAATAGCCTGAGAGCGCACTATCATTAAAAACGGTTCACTGTTGGGCTCTTGGATGATGAGTAGTCGCGCATAGTCATCATTTGGCACCATTTCAGTTGCTAACACTTCTTTGGTGTGGATATGTGTAAGCTGCTTGTCTTTCTTTTTTGCCATGCTCGCTGCGACGGCAGCAAGTGAGGACCTTTCGGCAGCGAATACATTTATCTTTTGGCCGCCACTCCGACTTTTAACCGGGTAGTCGACATAGTCTAAAACCATGTTGCTGGAGTCATAGGGAACCAGCTCTCCGAGAGTCCACGGTAACGCTGTTGTAATATCCTCTTCTGCCATTTCTGGCTTATCAACCTGTACCATGTGGTACATATGCTGTGAAAGCACTATAGAAACATTACAGGTCGACTTAGCAAACGGGCTTAACGCCGCCGATAGCTGTTGCTTGAGAGGCTGATGCTGATCATAGGGAATTGAAGAAACAGAATTAAGTGAAACAGCGTCGCCACTGCGCTCTATAGCCACAATGTGTAGCTCAGAAGCACAGACCGATACGCCTACAGTGACGCTAGTTTTTTTACTTTTCGAAGAAAATAAGCGTGAAAGCATATATCTACTTAATTCGTTAATGCCGAGTATTATCTTATAATCAACAATACCTTATGGCGCCAATAAGTAACATGGCATTAACTCAAAAGTAGACTAATTATCTAAATAGAACAAATACCTATATAAGCATAGGCCTATATTGTGCACCCTCGTTTATGTGGCCAGTTTAATCGCTTAAATTTGTTACTGTTCCATTTGCAGGAAAATAGTCGAAATACGCGCCGCTACTTAAGCTGAAGCGACACCAATAGTTGTCTTCGTTCTCTTCAAGTTCAGCATAGTAGTCTGCATGGATCTTAAAGCCGTCCACGCGCAGTGGTGTCGCCATTAGCGACGTCCATATTTTTTCACACCCTTCACTAGAAAGCTCTGCGGTCGGCCATCCGTTGTGATTCATTCGCACCGGAGTACGATTCGTTTCTTTGCCCGACTCGTTGTAGTGAATCAGCATTATCATAGTGGTGGGTTGGCGGACTCGCCATTGCCAGTGAGACGAGACGACGTGACGCTTAAACGTATCTAGATTTAGTGCAAATGCGGTGATTGTGGTGTCTTGCTCGTCGGTATGAAGAAAGTTGATAGTGACGCCAAAGGTAATTGCAAAAATAGCTGCAATAGCCGCTTTAAAAACATTAGACGTGGAAGGTTTCTTTTTGTTGGTTTTATTCATTGTCGATTCCCCATGCCTTTGTTCAAGTCGTTAGCGCTTGTTAGGCATTGTTCTATTTTATCGACATTTTGAAGAAAAAATGAAGTAGGTATAAATAAACCTTAAGAATTTCTGGTTAAAAACGAAGGCTCAGCATTATGGCAACGGCTTGTGCAATATCGTAATTCCCCAAAAATCACCGTCTTTTTGCTTTAATTGCCAGCCATTTTTTATGAGTAATTTTCGGGTGTAATAGTTAGTCATACCATGCCCGAATAGCACTATCCGCTCGTGTTTCTCACACAGTTTTTCAATACGCTCGGAAACAAGATTAACCCTTTGCTTGGCAGCTTTGAAACTTTCAAATCGACCTTTAAATCCTATAAACCATAATGCACGGCTTAAGACGACCCAGTGCCAACTGCGCAAGGTGAACGGAAGTTTGTAGTAAGGAATATCCATTTCTTTAAGATGGGGCAACTCTTCATCAATTTGAGTCGCGCCGTAATAAGCCGCAGACAATTTAGCCCTTAGTAACGGGCTAACCACAATGTAGCTGTCGTCGATATGGGTCTTCTGCTTTGGGTGACTTGTTGGATCGAGTATCGATTTATCATAGTTACGCACCCACTGAGCATATTGAGCTGAGTTTACTTTGTCATTATGCGCCGAGAGAGGCTTACCGTGTCTAATAAGTACGACTTCCTTGACGGAAGTATTGTTTATCACGTCCATGTTCATTTTAAGTCGTCTACTTTATCCTGCTGGGCTAGCTAATCAATGGCGATTGAGCCACCTTATTGCTTTTCAAGCAAAGATGGCTCCTTCTAATGCGTAACTTTCACGGGTTATGCGCTTGCCAATACAGCATCCACAGGCTCATCCGATTGAGCTGCGCCAGAAACTTTCATTGAGATATAAGAAGACAGCGCTTCCTGTTGTGCTTTGTCCAAGCGTAATCCATGTTTTGTTCTGCGCCAAATCACGTCTTCTAGACAACAAGCCCACTCGCACTCTATAAGGTAATCAACTTCTGCCTGATACATACCAGCCCCGAAATGAGTCCCCATAGCATCGACTGACACTTTACCTTTAAGAAACTTATAACATAGCAAACCATACTGTCTTGCGTAGCGTTCAGCGATAGCGTTGTCCAGCCAAGAAAACTCGGAAGTTAGTTGAGCAACTAACGATTCTTGACTCTCAAATGCACCACCTGGTAGCGGTACTTCTTTGGTCCACGCTTTTTTCGCTTTCGGGAAACATGAGACAAGTTTATCTACCGCGTGCTCTGAAAGCTTTCGATAGGTTGTAATCTTGCCGCCGAAGATATTCAGTAATACGGGCTTTCCAGCCTCACCCTTAAGCTCTACTTTATAGTCCCGAGTAAGTTCTTGTGCTGACGCGTTTTTCTCTTCTAAGAGTGGTCGCACGCCACTGTAAGTATGGACTATATCTTCGCGTGTTATCTTGGACTTGAAGTAGTTGTTTACGACGTCAATTAAGTAATCAGTCTCTTCGTTTGAAATTGCAGCGTCAGACGGATTACCTTTAAAGTCTTCGTCTGTCGTGCCCACAAGTGAGAAATCACCTTCGTAAGGGAGCACGAATACAATACGCCCGTCTTTATTTTGCAGAATGTACGCTTCGTCAGAGTTATATAGCTTGGGAACGACAAAGTGGCTTCCCTTTACCATGCGCATCGCATTGGGGTTGTGAATATTTACCAAGCGATCTAGAAACGATACTGCCCACGGTCCAGCCGCATTAACAATTGACTTGGCCTTAACTGTAAACGTTTTCCCTCGAGACGTTTTAAGCTCCACATTCCACAAATTATCTAACTTTTCAGCTTTAACGCATTCAGTACGCGTATATATCTTCGCCCCCTGATCTTGGGCAGCTAGCGCATTTAGTACCACTAAGCGTGCATCATCTACCCAACCATCTGAGTATTCAAAACACGTTAAAATATCGCTAACCAGCGGGCTTTCACTGGTGGTCGTTAGCTTACGTGAGCGCGGCAACATATTGCGCTTAGCCAGCGAGTCATAGAGGAATAAACCAATTCGTATCATCCACGCAGGGCGTAAATGCTTTTGGTGAGGCAAACGAAAACGTAGCGGCCACATGATGTGAGGCGCTTTCTTCAACAACACTTCACGTTCTGCCAGCGCTTCTTTCACTAGGCGAAATTCATAATGTTCTAAATACCTAAGTCCACCATGAATTAATTTGCTGCTAGAAGAAGACGTTGCGCCTGCGAGGTCACCTTTCTCGCACAAAGCAACCGAAAGCCCGCGTCCCGCAGCGTCAAGCGCGACGCCTACGCCGTTAACACCGCCGCCAACGACTAAAACGTCGACTGTCTGTTCAGTTTGATTGCTT
This sequence comes from Alteromonas sp. MmMcT2-5, assembly GCF_022348315.1. NCBI lineage: Bacteria > Pseudomonadati > Pseudomonadota > Gammaproteobacteria > Alteromonadales > Alteromonadaceae > Alteromonas > Alteromonas sp. MmMcT2-5. The sequence goes on from NZ_JAKRFB010000017.1 coordinate 49,127, forward strand.
TGACTCATACATTGCCTCTAGTGGTATTTATATGGATATCCTCATATGGTTGTCTATTTGACAAGCAAAAAGAAAACATGTCAACACAAAACGAACATTTACGAACATTAAAGAAAGTTAAAATTCGTAATTAAAAGGAATGAACAAATTCAATCGCAACAATATTTGACTGATTTACATTGAAAAATACGTGGTGTGTAAGAGCGCTTGCGGCAACAGTGCGTAATGTTTAAAGAAGGCTGCCAAAAAGTAGAATGCGACCAAAACCGAGAACAGGTTTAAGAGTAGTGGAAAACTATGGTAAATAGATGGTCACGCTTTGACAAAGGTGATGTTATTTTCTTCGATTATCTTGCTTATGCTGGGCGGCGGCGTTTTATCACAAACCAAGCAATCAACCTGTGAAATGTGCCCCTGCTCCACCATTGCGCGGCGTTCAAACTTACTGTAGTCCGCAGCTAATATAACGTGTTGAGTATGTTCCAAAATGGCTTGGGACACTTTGACTTCTCTGAAATCAAAGTCAAGTAGTGCACCGTCCGAACTAATACCACTGATACCGATTATGCCGTAATCCATGCGGAACTGGCTTATAAAATCGCAGGTTGCCTCGCCAATGATTCCGCCATCGCGATAGCGAACTTCACCGGCAGCAATTATGACGGAGAAATCCTCTTTAGCCGAAAGAATGGTAGCAACGTGAATATTGTTGGTTACTACGTGAAGATTTTTGTGGTTGAGCAACTTAGTTGCAATCATTTCCGTCGTCGTACCGATATTAATGAACAACGATGCGCCGTCAGGGATCATCGCAGCCACTGCTTCAGCAATTTTCTCTTTGACTTCGCTGTTTTGGGTTTTCCTTTCCTGGTATGGCGTGTTTTCCCAACTTCTGTTTAGGCCAGCACCACCATGATAGCGACTTACCACACCATTTTCAGCAAGCTGGTTAAGGTCTCGACGGATTGTTTGCGGCGTAACTTCGCAAGCACTGACCAAATCATCAATAGACATAAAACCATGTAGCTTTATAAGCCCAACAATTTTTTCGTGTCTTTGCGTTTGATTCATCACGAGTCCTCAGAATTAGAAAATTACATCAATTATACGTGCTTAACTTCAATGTTCCCATAACAAAACGAAACACCAATGTTCGTTTTCGAAAATATAGCATTGTTAATCCTGTGTAAATGATGCAAACTCTATGAAAACTATCTTCAGGAGTGACCTTATGGGACAACATATCCTTGCCATTGACCAAGGTACAACAAGCTCTCGCAGCATCATTTTTTCTCCAAAGGGCAGTATAGACGCTATTGCACAACAGGAATTCTCTCAAAAATATCCGAAAGATGGCTGGGTTGAGCATGATCCAGAGGAAATTTGGGAAAGCGTTGTCTCTACCCTCAAAGAAGTTTTCAATAAATGTTCATTAACACCATCAGATATCGCAGCCGTTGGTATCACTAACCAGCGCGAAACAACCTTAGTGTGGAATAAAAACACTGGCGAGCCGGTCTACCCGGCTATTGTTTGGCAAGACAGACGCACAGCCCAGCTTTGTCGTGATCTAAGTGAAGACGAAGAGCTCGTTTCACACATTACTGAATCGACAGGGCTTCTGTTAGACCCTTATTTCTCTGCCACAAAAGTAGCTTGGATATTAGACAATGTAGAAGGTGCAAGACAGCAAGCCGAGGACGGAGAGCTGTTGTTTGGAACCGTAGACACGTTCCTTATATGGCGCTTAACGGGTGGTGAGTCACACAAAACTGATGCCACCAATGCCTCGCGTACAATGCTGTTCGACATCAATAATCAATGCTGGGATGAGAAATTACTTAATAAATTCAATATCCCACGCTCAATGCTACCCGAGGTGATGGACTGTGCGGCTGACTTTGGTGTAACGAAAGAAGATATCATAGGTAGAGTTATTCCTATCCAAGGCGTAGCAGGCGACCAGCAAGCAGCATTAGTTGGCCAAGCGTGCTTCGAAAAAGGCATGGCCAAGAGCACCTACGGTACCGGTTGTTTTATGATATTGAACACTGGTGACGCCCCTTTGCAATCGAAAAACCGATTGCTCACCACCGTTGGGTATCGTTTAAACGGCAAAACGACTTATGCGCTTGAAGGCAGTATTTTTATGGCCGGCGCAACCGTTCAATGGCTCAGAGATGGCCTGAAGCTTATCGACGATGCCGCCGAATCGGAGGCACTTGCACAGCGAGCAAGACAAGATAACGGCGTGTTCCTTGTCCCGGCATTTACTGGTTTAGGCGCACCTTATTGGGATCCAGATGCCCGTGGCGCAATTTTAGGTTTAACCCGCGACACAGGCATTAGCGAAATCGTTGCAGCGGGACTTCAGTCTGTTTGCTATCAGACTAAGGACCTGCAAAAAGCAATGGAAAGCGATGGCGCTCGCCCCACAACTATTCGTGTAGATGGCGGTATGTCGCGTAATGATTGGGTTATGGGCTTTCTTTCAGACATATTGGGCGCTGAAGTAGAGCGCCCTGAGATTACGGAAACCACCGCTCTTGGTGCTGCCTTCTTAGCAGGATTACAGGCTGGTGTCTTCAATTCAATCGACGATTTAACCCATTGTTGGAAGAGTGATAGCGTTTTCACTCCAAGATTGACCAAGCAAGAACGTGATCAAGCCTATGATGGTTGGAAAGCCGCCGTCGACCGTATCCGCTGCAGCTAATTTTCCTTTATTTTTCTGATTGTTAATAAAGTGCGGCTATAGGCCGCACTTTTTTTATACAAAAAAATTTTTTATAACATTGTAATTACATTGTCATTTTGTGCTAGTATTGGATCCAAGGTAAACGTTTCACCTTTTACCTTAAATCAGAAACGCTATATTTTTCATAAAGTTACAAATAATAATCACGAAAATATAACGTTAAATGTGTAAAAGTATTGTTAATAAGCTTGATCCGCACATACTAAAAACGTAATTTAAGTGCAAAGTACGTTAAAACGTAGCCTACTCACGGAGAAAACACAGTGACACATAAAATTAACACATCACAGTTAGGCCCTATCGCGAAACGCTCACTTTTAGGTGTTGCTATCGCCTCTGCCCTACACGCCCCTATTTCACTGGCACAGGAAGCAACTACTGCTACTGATAAAGAAGTGGAAGTTATCGAAGTTAAAGGTTTTACCAGCTCTCTGAAAGCATCAATGCTAGATAAGAAAGCATCTGATGTTGTTTACGACGGTATTACGGCTGAAGACCTAGGTAAATTTCCAGACCAAAACGTAGCTGAATCACTACAAAGAATTACTGGTGTTGCCATTGATCGTTCAGGTGGTGAAGGTCAATTTATTACTGTGCGTGGTTTCGGCCCAGATTTTAACACCGTACTTGTTAACGGCCGCCAAATTGCTACAGAAAACCAAGGTCGTGCTTTTAGTTTCGATACGCTTCCAGCTGAACTTATTAGCGGTGCAAAAGTTTACAAGAGCCCTCTCGCTTCTATGCAAGAAGGTGGTATCGGTTCAACCGTAGAAATCACAACTGCTCGCCCATTCGCATTTGACGGCTTCAAGGCCGTTGCAAGTGTAAAAGGCATGTACGAAGACATTTCTGAAGAAACAACGCCACAAATGTCGGGCTTAATTACCAATACCTTTATGGATGGTAAACTAGGTGTGTTAGCTGCTGCATCATTCCAACAGCGTAAGCTACAAACAAACATGCTAGAAACGCGCTACTGGCGTCCTGAAGTAAGCCTAACCAATCGTTCTGAGCTAGATAACCCTGATTACGCTGACAATGCCCAGTTCAACGGTGTGTACATTCCGCAGAACTTTGACCAAATCGTTGATTTAGTCGATCGTGAAAGAACATCTGGTAACCTTGTTGTTCAGTATGCTCCTAACGATGACATGACGCTTACTTTAGATGGTCTTTACTCTAAATTTGAAGTTGACTCAGACGCACACAGTGTTGGCCACTGGTTCTCTGATAGCAACCTCGACAACATGTCTTTCACTGACAACGGTAGCCTATCAGGTGTAACAAGCACCGTTGTAGACGGTGTTGGTGGTGCGACTGACTTTATTCGCCGCCGCTACGGCCGAGATGTTGAAATCCAGGCTTTCGGTGCAAACTTTGAGTGGTTAGTAAACGACAACTTAACAGCAAACATTGATATCTCAACTTCAACTGCCGAAGACAGCAGTGGCGGTGACAACTTCTTCACTGTTGTGGGTTATAACAACGAATACAGTGTAGATTTCACAGGTGCTACTCCATCATTGACTGTTGCCGGTGGTGATGCCGCTTTACAAACACCGTCACTAGGTCGTATGCACTACAATGAGCGCAACGGTTTTGACACGGAAGATACCATCAGTGAGTACCGTGCAGACTTCTCTTGGGTACCTGATTCAGACAATGCGTTCTACAAAGCAGATTTCGGTATCTATTTCCAAGATCGTGAAAAATCTAATACTCGCTTGTTCGCTTCTGGTTGTGACATTTATTGCGGCTACACATTCGATCTTCCTGACGAGCTTCTAAGTGTATTTACTGCACAAAACTACTTCGGCGGTGTGCCTAATCAGTGGCTAACTTATGACCCTGAAGCGTTCTTTGACTACGCAACATCTGATGCAGCAGTACAGCAAATTGCAGACGCTACAGGTGAATCGTTTGACGACGTTCGCGCAGCGATTGATGCAACAAATATCGGCAACCCACAGCCAAGCAATGACTCATTCGTAGTGAGCGAAGAAGTATTAAGTGCGTACGCACAATTCTACTTCACTACTGAAATCTCAGAGATGCCACTTGATGTGAATTTTGGCTTCCGCTACAGCGAAACTGACACTTCAGTAGACGGGACAAGTCAGATTGTAAGAGATCTTCAGCCAATCCCTAACGATCCGTCAGACCTTAATGTAGTTTATGAAACAGAAGTAGGTGCGCCGGTTAACGAGAAAAACAGCTACTCTTCGCTGCTTCCTAACTTAAACGTTAAGCTACAGTTAACAGACGATTTATACCTACGTTATGCGTTTTCTGAAACGCTAACGCGTCCAATGATGGATGACTTAGTGCCTGTATTTAATGTTACTGTGAGCCGTCCGGGTAACTTGCAAGCACAAGCGGGTAACACTGAACTTAAGCCATATAAAGCCACCAGCTGGGATGTATCTTTAGAATGGTACTACGACGATACTAGCTACTTCTCAGCTGCAGCCTTTAACAAAGAAGTGGAAGACTTCATTGCAGGTGATGTTGCTGATGAGTCTCTTTTCTTAGAAAGTGGCGAGTATGTATTTAGCGTTCTGCGCCCTCGTAACGGCGATACGCTTGAAGTTGAAGGTTTAGAGCTTGCTTGGTTGCACACGCTTGAAAGCGGCTTCGGTATCCAAGCTAATGCTACTATCGTTAACTCAGATGCAGAATTTAGCCTTCCAGGTTTAGGTAACTCACAAAACATTACATTGTTCTACGAAAAAGATGCGTTCCAAGCGCGTGTTGCACTGAACAATCGTGAAACCTTTATGCAAGAAGCGGTAAGTACTCTTGGTGGTACTGAGCCTCGTTTCACTGAGACTTACACCCAAGTTGATATGAGTGTAAGTTACGATGTAACTGAGTCTCTTACGGTATTCTTCGAAGGCATTAACATTACTGACGAAGAGCTAACGCGTCGCGGTCGCTTATCAGAACATTTCGTTCAACAAGTTGCTGACGGTGCTCGTTACGCTGTTGGTGTTCGTGCTAGCTTCTAATAACAACTAGTCTATCAAGGGGGCGCTGTTGCCCCCTTTTGTCTTTATTCTGCTGAGGAGCTTTTCGTGTCAGGCAGCTTAACCCAACTTGTCGTTTTTATTTTCATCACCGCACTTATCGGGCTTCTTACCTATTTAAAGTGTCGCGGTCATGGGCATAGTAAAGCCAACGAAAACAAAGAATATTTCTTAGCTGGCGGCGGACTAACATGGATATACGTCGCGGGCTCAATAACGTTAACTAATTTAAGTACCGATCAACTTGTAGGGATGAACGGTAACCAAATGGCACTGCTTGCGTGGTGGGAATTTGCCGCGGTGGCGGGCCTAATCATTCTCGCGCGAGTTTTTCTTCCCGTTTATTATCATTATCAGTGCACCACAACCACCGAATTGCTGGAAATGCGCTATAACAACAAGCATATAAGAGCACTAATAGGCCTTCTTTTCTTCCTAGGTAGCAGCCTTATTTTCATGCCTGCCGTAATCTACACCGGCTCGCTTTTCATGATTAACATGTTCAATGTAGACATTCCACTTATGTATGTTGCGACCGCTTTTGCATTGATTGGTGCCTTCTACGCTATCTTTGGTGGGCTTCGCGCGGTTGCAGTTTCGGATACCTATTCTGGCGTATTGCTTTTGACTATGGCGATTGTTGTTGTCGTTCTTGCACTATTCGCAATCGATTTTGATTTCTCGGGCATACCTGCCGAACGCTTAACCCTAATTGGCGATAATGATTCGCCTCTACCATGGCACACGTTATTAACCGGTATGGTGTTTATCCAGACTTTCTACTGGAGTACGAATCAGGTAATCACTCAGCGCGCCATGGCTGCACCTAATTTAAAAGAAGCACAGAAAGGCGTATACGCAGCGGCGATCATCCGCTTTATCGTTGTTCCTACCATTATCGTAGTTCCAGGTATCATTTCGTATAAGCTGTACGGCGATATCAACGATGCCGCTTACGGTACGTTGGTAGGTGATGTTTTACCTAGCTGGCTATCAGGTGTATTTGCAGCGGCCCTCGCTGCCGCAGTACTCACTACTTACAACAGTAACCTCAACTCTGCGACTGCACTTTATGTCTGCGATATACACGAGGCGTATTTTCAGAAGAAGCCAAGCGTTGCACGCTTAAGCGGCTTTGTGACCGCGGCGCTTACTATTGTGTCGCTAGTTATGGTTCCTGTGTACGCGCAAGCAGAAAGCATCATCAACTTGCTTCAACAACTTTTCGGGTTGTTAAGTATGCCTATTCTTTCCATCTTTATTGTTGGATTACTATTTAATAACGTAAACGCCAACGCGGGAATAGCGGCAGTTGTCTTTGGTGTGGGTCTATACGCTTTCTTTAGCTTTGTACACGCTCCTTTCGGCCTGCACTACATTCACCTGATGTTGGTCACATTGGTTTGCTGTATTGCCCTCGCCCTTGTCTTAAATCGGGTTGTATTTAAGCAAAAGGCAGAATGGCGTGGTCGTTTGATAGAGAGCGAAGAAGCACACGGCTAATAAGGTCAGCCATATATTGGCTGGTTCAGATAACTAGGATTACTACGGCTGTGGCGGAACAAAAGTACGGTTTGTTCCGCACTTTTGTTCCGCCACACGCTGTGAAGTAGATGAAAGCAGAGAGGAGACTCTGTTAGCGTGATTGAAACAGATTTAATCACTCGACGACCGTGCAAGAAAGCAGGTATTAAGCTCGATAAACCGTTGTAAAACCATAAAACCGTACGGATGTTCCTTCTGTACTTTTCAGTCATCTTTTCTTTTAACAACATGCGCTATAAACATCTAGGCATGTAAAATGAGGTTTTTATGTCGTCACTCACATCATTCGTTCGTTTGTCGAACGAGAAAGCCACATTAATATTCGACTGCCAGGGTCGTATGCCCAAAGTCATTTACTATGGTGCGCCATTAAGTGACAGTACAACACCAGAAATGCTGAGCGTTTTAAACACCCGTCAAGAAGCCAAATGCGCTCCTGTAATTGAACCGCCGATTACGTTGGTACCGACTCACGGTGACGGCTGGACGGGTCAGCCAGGTCTTGAAGTGTCGGGCGATGCCGACCAGTGGTCAGCAGGCTTTAGCCTGACCGAAATAAATGAAGATGCACAGTCTGTTGCTTTCGTAAGCGAAGACGCTCGCCGCGGTATGCGTCTTGTCACAACTGTTGAGCTCGATAACAAAACGAGCGTAGTAAAATACGTTTCTCGTCTCGAAAACAGTGGCGAAACACCGCTCAATTTAGGCTATTTGAATGCCGCTAGCCTGCCCTTGCCTACTTCCGTAAGCAAAATTAAAACATTTGAAGGCCGCTGGTCAGCAGAGTTTCAAACCAAAGATCACGATCTCTTCTTTGGAAGTTATGTACGTGAAAATCGCCGAGGCAAAACATCTCACGACACCTTCCCTGGTCTGATTGCATTCCCTCAAGGCACGGGTGAACTTAACGGTGAGTGCTATGGCTATCACCTTGGCGCTTCTGCAAACCACAAGCTTCGCGCCGAGCTTATGGCTGATGGCAGAAGCTATGTGCAGTTTGGTGAGTTATTATTTCCAGGTGAAGTGGTACTTAACGCTGGCGAAAGCTATACATCCCCCGTGCTTTACACAGGCTATGGCTGTGAAGGTTTCTCTTCGCTATCACAACAGTTCCATAACTTTATTCGCAGCAACGTGCTAAACCACAGTGCTGAGTCGAAGCCTCGCCCAGTGCACTACAACACATGGGAAGGAATTTATTTCGATCATAACGAAGACGAACTTAAAGCCTTAGCCGATAAAGTTGCACCACTGGGCATTGAGCGCTTTGTGTTAGATGATGGTTGGTTTAAAGGGCGCAGAAACGACAAGGCAGGGCTTGGCGACTGGTTTGTTGATGAAGCTATCTATCCTGAAGGACTAGACGGGCTAATTGACCATGTTACTGGCCTTGGCATGGAATTCGGTATTTGGTTTGAGCCAGAGATGGTAAACCCTGACAGCGACCTTTACCGCGCACATCCAGAGTGGGCGCTGCAAACCGAGAATAACCCTCACGTTCCTTTCAGAAATCAGTACGTATTGGATTTAACCAACCCTGAAGTGGTTGAGTACCTTTATAAAGTGATTACTGATGTACTGAAGACGTACCCCAAAATCAGCTACATCAAATGGGACATGAACCGCGACGTAAACCACCCTGGCAACCTTCACGGTAAACCTGCGATGCATGGTCAAATGGCTGCGCTTTACAGCTTAATAGACCGCGTTAAGGCAGCGAAGCCAGGCATTGAGATAGAAAGCTGTTGTTCAGGCGGCGGCCGTGTAGATTTAGGTATTTTGCCACACACAGATCGTTTCTGGACGTCGGATTCTAACGACGCACTAGACCGTTTGTATATTCAGCGTGGTTGTTCTTATTTCTTCCCGTCTGAAGTAATGGGCGCACACGTTGGCCCGCGCGACTGCCATATAACGGGTAGACACTTACCTATTGAGATTCGTTCGGCAGTAGCCTTGTTTGGCCATATGGGTATAGAGATGGACCCACGTGAACTTACTGACCACGAGCAAAGCGTACTTACCGACGCTATTTCACTTTACAAAAAGTATCGTCATATCACCCACGGCGGCGACCTTTTCCGCATGGACGATGACGGCATGAACGTAAAATTTGGTTATGTGTCTAAAGACAAGCAAGAAGGTATTTTTGCATATAACAGCGTTATGGAAACTGTTCGCACTACGCCAAACCGCTTCTACTTTGCAGGTCTTGATGCTAACAAACAATACACCATTGAGCGTGTTTGGCCTGAAAAGCTAAAAGAATACACCCCGTCTATTTTGCAACAAACTGAAGGGCAAGTATTCTCTGGCGAAGTATTAATGAAATACGGTATGCAGCTGCCGGTGCTCTTCCCACAAACTGCATTGATTTATACCGTTAAAGCGGTATAGAGCTAAAGGCTCGACTCGAAAGCTAGAAGCTAAAGCGAGCTAAGCGGTGTTACGCCGCTGCTCGCTTTTTTGTGGTGCTTACTTGCTTTGCATCTCCAAGCCTAACGCCCAGCGATCGTCAAACCCTTTCCAAGGCTCTGGCTTTTTGCCATCTACGGGTACTTGGGCACTACTGCCACTCACGTTCAGGTATTCACAATCATCTTTTAAACCTTTCACATGGCAGTTCATAAGCGCAAGCGCAAAATGCTCGTTAATGGCATTAAGCTTTTGCACTTCCCATGCCGGCTCAATGTAACTTCCCAAATCAAATTCACTGCCATAAGCTTCTTTAGGTGCAGGGTGAGGTGCAACATTGTGGCGTGCATTCTTAATGGTCAATAACTTAGATTCTTTACTGCCGGTATTATCGAATAACCACTTTATACCGTTGTAGCCAGAAATATCGTCGTTGTCCCCAGCAACATAAAGAACAGGAATTTTAATATTGTTTAGCGATTGAACATCAAATAGCTGATGTTGCCCACCCCATGGCGCCAGTGCTAGCGCCGCTTTCCAGGCTGGTAATGCTTCTTCGCTACTGGCCTTGCCACCTGCGCAGGTGTTAAGCGCTTCTTTAATTAACGCCGCCGTTTTAGGATCTTGTGTACCAGTGAAGGTTGCAGCGGTTTGGTCGTTAAAAGCATAGCATCCTCCTACCGTGCTAACTGCGCCGTAGCCCCCCATTGAATAGCCAATCACTCCCGCTTTGCTTGCATCCACACTCTCTTTAAAAAAGGTATTTTCGCTGATGCTGTTCAATGTAAGAACTTGGTCTCGTGAACGATTTAATAACGTACTTGGAAAACCTGAATACGGATTTTCTGCAAAATTAACATCTTTGTTTGTGGAATCTGTGTGGTCGATTGCCGCTACTACATAACCGTGAGACGCGAGGTGTTCGCCTAAATAAAACATAAGGGTGCGGTAACCGGTATAACCATGAGAGATAACTATTACCGGAAAATCAGTGTCAGCAGCGGCTATAGGCGCATCACGGCTTGCATCAGCTTGTACCTCAAACACCTGACCACTTCTTGTTTCATTAATGTACGTGGCCTTTTGAGCCGAGCTTGCTGCAGGATACCAAACCTCCAAAGTAAGTGATCGCTCGACTTCATTACCAGCAATGTCTTTTACTTTAGCAGGATAAGCCGCTTCGATTGTCTTTACGCCAACATCATAGTTACCTTTCTCACTTAACGATGGCATTACGTCGGCTGGAAACGGCTTATAAAGAGTTTGAGCAGCTGATACCGAAGGAGATATGGCCGCGGTCGCTGAAACCAGAACAGCACCGCCAAAAAGCAGGGATAACGTTTTCATGATTTAGGGAATTTTCTCGTTATTAACAGGCAAATTTATAATACCTCGTCACGGGTATCACACAAGCCAAACACTATTATTATTGTTGATTAAGAAGAATAAAGGGAGGTAATAAAATAGGCTGCTTTACGCATGAATTGTCGTGAAAGTAATGGTAAAACGTAAAACCTTGAAAGCCTTCAGTTTGAAAGGTATTGCTTCCACCTTTCATCAAAAAGTGGTTTAAGAAATAAAGGGTATCCATCTGCCACAAAGTTAATGTCTCTTAAGGTTTGGCTTTTTATAGGCGTAGATGTAATGTGAGTTAGCGCGCTGTCTAGATCACTCGTTACCGCTTGTCCTAGCTCACTCTTAGAACACAGTAAGCGCTTTGTTCCTCTTAGCTGCTGGGACAGTTCACTGATTTGATAAACATCAAGCGCATCGAGTTCTTCTTCTGGTAATGCTGAAAGCTCGCGGTGCCCTACATAGCCAAAATCTATTCTCCCACTTTCCAGCAGGGCAATGGTATGCATGCCTAAGTCTTTGCCTAACCCATTTAAACGAACCACATTGTTTTTTGTAGCCCATTGCTCAACGGTATCGGCGTATACGTTATTCACATCGTTGTAGAGTACCGTTCTCAAATTTTGCTGAAGCAGAGCGCGTAAAGAAATGGATTCAAAATATCCCTGCGTTGGCTGAGACTGCGCGGTATCTAATTCATTTTTCAATGAAGGCTGAAGCGCTTTTCTTGCAACAATGAGTAGCGGTAAGTTTATAGAGGTTGGCTGGGAGTAATATCCCCACTCAGCGCGTTCTTCTTGGTAAGCGGCGCCATAAAAACAATACACTTTTTGTGCGGATTGTTGATGCTGTACCAACGACCATGCGCGTTTAACCGGATAAGCTTCAAATTGGTGTTCATAGTTATGCAGGTGTGTAGAGAGGTACGCCATGACGTCATAGATCGGCCCTGAAGTGATACTGACACCACTGCCTTCAATTCCAAGCTCGGGTGGTCGCAACCATACTACTGTAGGCTTTTTGGAGGCGCAGCTTTCCCCTTCACATTCGCCGTCTGTTTGCGCAAACAGCACGCTGCTTTTAAGACACAACAAAACAAAAGCCACCAAGGTTACTACTACTGACACTGCAAAAAACCCAACCTTTTACACGTAATTCTTAAAGCTCACTCATCGCGTTTATGGGAAAACAACAATGGGAATATGATGAAATTATTTTAAGGTAATCGGGGGAAGAATGGCGGGCACCAATCTCATAATTGGGCGAACTTAGCTCAAAAAAAGAGCCGCTATTAAAGCGGCTCTTAGAATATTTTCAACACGTGAACAGTTTTTTCTTAAAAGGGTTTCTTTTACTTAAGACCAAGCTTTAAAATTGTAAAGTTAAGCCCCAGCCATCATATATGAAGAGAAAAACAAGACTATTGAGCCTCCGCCTCTTATGAATGTAATGTTTTTCGTAAACTTTAAAAGAAACTTCATGCATAACTGCTAATTTAGTCTCGCTTCACTTTCAATTTTCTCAAATCCACAGAAAACTTTTGCCATTGCTGACTTTTTAGAATCCTCCGTATTGTTATAGAGATTACCGCTTTTGAAGAACTTGCAGCTCTCTTCTTTTATCACCACTCGGTCAGTTAATGGGAAGGGCGGTCGTTGATTTACTGTCGTAACGAATATTGCTGTAAATAACCCTACTGCATGTACAAAAAGAGCTCCCAAGAACAACCCCATTGCGGCATAAAATCTAAGCGAATGACAGAAAACTGAGTAAATGAGCGTATTGGTTGATTTATTGCACGGTGCGAAAAAATTAGCCTTTGACAGCACCCAACTTGAAATAGCCATTCCTCGAGCAAAGAGCACACCGGAGGTAACGTAAGAAAATACCAAAAATAGAGGATTAAAAATCTGATACGCATTCATGTAACCAAAGTCCATCGCTACATAGTGTAAACCCTACAGATATAATAATGACCAGTCCTAAAGCGTTAAATACGTCCAACAGCGAATTTTCTAGTTGTTCGTTGGTCGATGTAGAATCAGTCAATTGCGGCGCTTTGATATAAACGAACAGTCTATTTACATAGTTTAAAAAGGTAACTTTTCTAAAGCTTTTTTAATCAAGTTCAGGTATTGCTGAACCATTATTATCCGTTGGTAGTTGTCGCGCAGAAGTTAGTGAATTAATTCGTATTGACTGTAACCACCAATAAAAGAAACTCCCCACGGATGATTTGATTTTTTATTATCAGGGTTGTAATGGTAAAAAGTTATTTTAGGAAGGTGCCCTTGATTGAGGGCTGAGCCGAGCCGAAAAATGAAAGAAGCCTGAGCCGCAACAAATACTTTTATTTCTTTCAGACCTGTTTTATTAGGCAGTATTTCATTGTTGATAATGTTTAAAATTTCATTAACAATTCGGTTCTGTTTATCAACACTGTTTAACTTGTCATAGCGTGGCTTGTCATCTTTCCAATAAACCTTAAAGCAATTAAATTCCGGAAAATCATTACGGATTTTGTCCACACTAATAGGCAAACTTAATTCAATAATTAGGCAAACTGACTCTTCGGAAGCATTCGACGTTGTCATTTCACACTTAACATTTTCGTTGTCATCCAAATCAGTCGAAAAGTGCCATTTTTTATCCTGCCTATTCCAATCAGCGACATGGACATTCTGCATATTACTGACTGCGTGGCCTACAGCAGCAATCATTGGGACAGGAGCTACCCCTGCATAGACGATGTGCTTATTTGCGTTGTTTAAAGATGACCCACTTTCGTTTAAGGCCTCTGGTATCCTGGCAACTTTCGAAAGTTGGTCCTTAAGATTGGCAATATCTTCCGTTTTATGGCTATTGCTGAACTCCATGTTAAATGCTTGAGCCTTGAGCTTCTTTAGTGACCTAGGGAAATAGTTTTCGACGTCATCTACAGAATGATTTACTAAACCCATATGTCTAATTTTGAAAAGTAAGGAGTTGCACGCAAGTTGTCTATCTCTATATTCTGAATATGCCAACATGATTAAAGAACATGTAATCATGCACATAAAAAATACACTGCTACCACTTCCAGATGAAAGTGAAACGTCAATCCAATCTGTTTCAAAATTAACGGATACGGAAAATGCAGCTAAAGCAGTTAAAGACCAGATAAGTATCAATCGCGCAATTGAGTTTAAAGAAGGCTGTCTTAATCCTTCTATGTACCACTTAAACAAGCTAATCAGTAAGTTTGTTAATTTGATCATTCTAAATACCTATCTCGGGATAAATTGTGCTAAATCTGACATTAGCAACTCTTTGTTTTTAAGAAGTAACTTTAATTCTTTTTTATGGCACTTAAGTACCTTTTTGCCGCTACCGCATGGGCATTTTTCATGTGCACGGTACCCGTGAATAGCAAACTGGTAGAGGGACGTTAAAACTGTCCTCGCGTCACTACTTGCAAACGTTTCTAGATAAAAATCTAGTATTCCTTTGTTACCATGTTCTCGTTCACCAAAAGGATGTTCTCCGTACTTAAGGAAATAGCTATATCCATATAAGAATGGAACAACCAGATTATTTATAAATCCCAGCAACGAAGGTTCTACCTCAAACCTTCCTCTCTCTTCCAATGGGACAGCAAGACAAAAGCTGCCGTCCGCGTTCGTGTGCTCAAACCTTTGATCTAAGCTGTACCCTGACGGAAATACTTTGGGTAACTCCTCTGGGTAAGAATGCGGTATCGATATCTTGACATTGAAATTGGCGGTTATCGTTTCCTTGTTTGCAACTGAAGCAGTAAAATGCAGCGCCACTGTAAGTAAGCAACCTGAATCGCTATTTATTAATGCTAAGCTTGGGTAACTATTTCTAACAGTTTGAATTTGTTCTTCGATGAAATTATTCATCAACTCTCCAAGGCTTTGCTGGTCCCGAAATATTTACGTTGGCAGGCGCTTGCGCATCAGGAGATGGTATACACTTTGACCATACTTTGTTGACAATACTTTTTCCTATACATGCTTCAAGCGAAAAACGTATCGAGTCCCGGTCTCTTTGTGGAACGTCTAAAAAGTCCCGTTTAAGCCAGTCAACCCACTGAAAGAAAGCTTTCGCACGAGCGTTACCATTCTCATGCCATCTGTCTGCAAAGTTTTCTTCTGGATTAGTTGGGTTGCTTATATACCAAGTACCATCAGGTAGCCTCTTAATTAAACCTCTAGTTGATAAGCGTTCATCAACAATTACTTTATTATCGAGTAACCCCATATGCGCTGATAACTTATTAACTATATTTGTTAATGCCTCATAGACATTAGTTTCGTTGTTATACAGATGAGCCGCTAAAGTAGTCATAATCATACTAATTGGAGCGTATTTTTGATTACCGTCAAAACGCATATCTCTATGCCTTTTCATGAGTTGAATAGCTCTTTGAAGGGGGGTTCTAATCAACTGGTCTGGTACGTCATCTATCTTCGCATAAATGTCAGAACAAGAATTTGAAATCATCCTTTTTTGTTCTAACGCAACTAATCGATATGCGTTAACATTACGAGCGTCAAACCATGCCGCATACCCTTTAGGATTACTAGAAGCCCACGAGTAACTTTCATTTTCTTTATGGGTAATTGAGATAGGATAGAAGTCATCCGCTGAATATCCACTCGATGGAAGCACATCTAAATGAAACCCCGCACCATCTTGTTCAGAATACAACAGAGTCCAACAGCGCCTACCTTCCTCATCTAACATTGCTTTGTATGTGGTATGTTCTTTCAAGCGATTTCCAACACGGTGTTTTACTATTTTTGCTTGTGTAGCTGTTGCTTGCTCTTCAAACTCACAGACTAAGTCAATGTCGTAATCCTTTTCCGTTTGCTCTCTGATAGGCCGGACAACCGTCCCAAGACGAAATGAACCCTGAGGGTAAATCTTAATTTTTCCGTCGAAGCTTTCATATTTACCGCCATTTATCCATTTAGCTACTGATTCATAGCGCGATACGGCCAACTTGTATTTAGATGGGGAGATATCAAGCTCTTTTGCTACTTCTTCCAACAGTTGACTAAAATTATAAACTAAGATTGCCACCCTAATATTCTCCTTAAATAAAGCTGTTTAAACAGGTTATATAAAAAATGAGCAAACGCTCAACTTTTATACTAAATCATTTAACCCGCTTAAACAAGTCTATTTAAACAGATTTAAACAACCTTTTGTAAACAAACTCTTTCCCACCAGATAAAGCAGCTTCTTCTTCACGTAAGACGATTCCCTCGTTAACTAATTTCTTCAATCTTGTGCTCGCATTTTGAACTGAAAGCCCTAAAGCTTTTGCTACATTAGCAGTAGTTACTGAAGACTGAGAGTAAACATAATTGATAAGTTCTCTTGTCGAGGTGTTTAAATCAGGTCCAATTATTTCTAAGGAATTATCGTAATTGGTAACCACTAATTGGTTTTTAGCCTTAGCAGCGTAATCCCAGTTATCTAATAAATCTTTCGAATTAAACCCAGTTAAATAGAACAATCTCTCGCCATTTAAGTGCTTTATTATAGAAATTACGCTTTCTCTTGGAAAGGATGCATCTGTAGCTTTGATACCTTCAAGGCTAATCTCTACGACTCCCTCGATACTATTTTGGTCAAGATAATCCTTCAATTTGCTATATGTTTCTTGCCCCTTTCTATTGCCAAAAGGGTGATCACTTCCATTTGTAAATTCTATAAGCTTCATGACAACTTCTGGTTAAATTGTGATATTTATCGAGATGAGTATCAGCTTATTTGAGAATAAAGTCAAAACAAACGTGAGTTCCAGCTAAGAACTCTAAGTCAGTTCGATGATTAGACCTTATTAATTTTCCATCTCCAAAAAACAGTTTTACCATCAGATTTTCTTGTCTTACAGTTATCTCTGCATTGTATTTTAAAGCATAATCTTGGCTTCGTTTTAGTCCTAAACCACGGGCTTCACCATCAGGATTGTGTCCAAACCGACTTAATTTTCCATCGGTAAGCGCCTTTGTTATTAACTTAAGGTCTGAAGCTACACAATCTAGATCCATAGTTGATGCAAGCTTAGGATAATGCTTGTGCAAATTTTCTTTCAATGTATTTGATAAACCAAGGCCATGATCAGATATAACAGTTTGTATGTGACTGTCATGGCTGTTTTTACCTTCATAAAACTGTAACGCAGCGAAACCAGGTATAGGTGTTTCACTATGTTCCTGAACATTGCCAATTAACTCTGAAAATACAGTGAAAGCAGCCATGTAATAACTTTCACCAGTATGGTTAGTAAATGCCGCTGTCAGTTCTTCAGGTAGCTCATCATTAAATGAATTAAGGTCGATATCTCCGATTTCGACTAGATTATAGCTATTTCCTTTGTAACGCTTAGCTCTTGAAGTAGTGGGGCGATTTGGAAGAATTTCAATATCGCTATGAATATGATCAAAGAAGCCGAGTCTATCTAAGTAGCCCATAGAGCCTTTACATAACTCAAAATCGAGAGTGACATTTTTGCCTAAGTAATTTAAATAGTTAATTAGTGAAATTAGCCTAGCACCTGCAATTAATAGAACTCTGAAACCTTCCGGCAGTCTCACCATAATGTTTGATTCCTCAGAATCAATTAAATTACCAATTTCTGAATAGCTCTGTTCAAATCCTTCGCAGGTTAGCCAGCTACTGCAACCCAAATGCCACTCGACTGTATCAATCGCTCTCAAATACCATTTGAAGTCATTTTTGTCCTGATATAGTCCGTCATTATGTCTACTTAGATACGAATTTACTTCTTTTCTATCTTTATCTAGCTTTTTGGCAATTTCTCGACCTTTCAAGCCCGGTGTTTCTTTTAAAACTTGTTTAATTTCGTTTATCATTAAATAGCTCAATCCATTGAAGTTAGACTGGAATATATCCTTTATTTCTATTATTTTGTTTTATTTATCCTTAGCTCGCTATCATAGCGTTTTTTGATACCTTCAAACTTTTTCAGTCTGTTAGCCGTTAATCCCTTGTATTTTATTATATCTGTTAAATTTTTAGCGCTGTAACTATCTGCGCTTATGTTCGTTCTCTCGGCTTTTTTTAACATCTCGCTGGCTTCTTCGAGTGTGGTGATTGAATCGTTGTGGAGCTTAAGGTTATTTGCTTTATGATATCTCGCGATAGCTTTTCGTAACCAACAGAAAGATTCGGGTCTGCCAGCGTCATGAGCCTTTTCAATGTATTGATCACCACCAGTTATATCTCCCATTTTGTAATGAATCAATGCTAAATCAACCAATGCATCGCAATTATTAGGATCAAGTTCAATAGACTTTTCCCCCATTGCTTTTGCGTATCCAAGCTTGTCCGTTTTGTTAAAAAGGAGCCATGCAAACCTGTCAAATAACGCTGAGTTTAATGGGTCATCTTCAATAGCTAACTCATACATCTCAATCGCCTCTGAAATTTCTCCTTTCCCATACAACACTTTCGCAGCTTTGGCATACTCACTTCTAAATGCTTCATCGACACGATCTGAACGATATTCACGCTCGATTCTTTCTCGTTCAATTGCATAGTTGTCTACATTGACAGCTAGAGACTGAATTTTACCCTGTTCCCTAGCTTCTACTTTGGAAAACTGATGTAAGAAAAACCTATTAGCCAGTTCAACAATGTCTAAAGAGTAAGTTCTTCCGTAGTCGGTTAAATTTGCGAAATGTGTTTCCACTAGGCTCTGCTGAAATTCAGAAGTTTGAATTCCAACTTGTTGGCAAATTTGACTAATTGAAACATTATCTAGCGGACATTTGACATGGACCAAAACTAAAAACGCTTCTTTTTGTAAAGCGCCCATCCGTGCCCACGCATCCTCATATAGAAATTCAAGTAATTCTTCGTTATTTTTCTTGAAAATATTATCAATCGCAGCATCTATACCAACTCTTGAATTAGATATATATTTCACTAAAGCTTCTAACAGGATTGGCTTTCTCATCAATTGATTAGATACCTTACGAAGTTTAGCTTCACCTGCTTGTATTATCGGGGATGCTGAACATTCATTTGCAATTCTTTGCATTAAGCTAACAGCTTCGGCTTCAGATAGGCCCTCAATAGGAATCGGAGTTGCTTCGATAAACTCTCTTCTACGAGACGTAATGATTACCCTACCGATATACTTTCCTATTAATTTAAAAAATGCCCCTAAATCTTTAACCTCTTGAGCTGATGTCGCAAGTGTTTCTGTATTGTCTAAAACCAACAATATATCATTCCGACTGTATTTATTTTCTTTAATAACTCCAACAGCTTTATCAATTAATGGTTTACCTGATACCGAGTACCATTCCGCAGGTAACACAGAGTAAAAACACCTCATTAGCTCTCTGATACACTCATCCATTGCAGGTGTTATTCCAGTGAAGTGTTTTAGACCTTGCTCAGTCCATTTAGTTAATTTTGCTGTGTAAAAGCATATAATCTCTGGAATAGGTTCATCAAAATCAAAATTACTCTCTTTAAATTGATTTAGCAGCTCCAATACTAATGTTGTCTTTCCATATCCACCATCCCCATAAACTAAGCAATAACGAGAATCTTGGTCTTCCATCCACTCTTCTAAAGTTTTGAGTTCTTCCGCCCTTCCTTCAAACGTATAAGTCTGTCTTATTGGTAGATTGTGATAAAAAGAGTAGTGTTTATTATTCGAGATTATCTCACTGAGGTCATATTTTTCTGGTGACTTCAGGTTTTCAATACAAAAGATGTTATTTTCGTTCAGGTTTACGGTAAATTCTTTGGCATTTTCATAAGACAAAATTTGTCCGGACAAAGTCCAAATTCCCTTTTTAGGCTTCGCATTTAGTATAACTATTGCACAGCCATCGTGAACAATTGGGGTATCGATGTTGCCACTACCAAGTCCATCTTGAAATTTGAGAGAGTTTTCTTTACAGAGTTCCGGCAGCATTAATTCAAAAGCATCAAGGCATTCAAGTATGATTTTTTCTGTTTTCGCTGCCCATTCTGACGAAATTTTATCGTCTAGAACGCCATGACCTGGTCTTTTATTTCTAAATTCGACCCAAGTTTTAAGTTGTTTAGATAAAGGCGTTTTTGAACTTTTCGTTATTTCAAACCAACCTGATACTAATTGTGGTGCAACATATTCCCTTAAAAAAGGAACTACATTATCTAAAATCTCTACTGGAAGGCCGTCAACAGGTTTCCGGAACCGATTACTAAATTCCAGCAAGTCAATTTCATCAGAAGGTGTTTTCGCTCTGATTAACTCGAATGAAGTGACAACAACTGTTTGTAATAGTGATCTTAATACAGACGTAAGAAAAGATAGTTTTTCGCCCTCACTCAGTTTATTGGCAGTTTCAACATGACCTTTATAAATCTCTTTCATGAACTCTCCCTATTCGTATAAATATTTCTGAAACCCTACAAATACCTCTCGAATCGCAGCAGTAGTGCCAAACTCTTGTACGGCGTCGCCAATGGTATGGTACTTCAATTCAATCAAACTACGCATTTTACTAGTGGCTAATTCGCCTGCACCATCTTCTATGTACTTTTCTAAAACGAATGCGATAAATTCTCGTTGTTTGTAGTTCCCAAAGGCAGTGTTGATTTTTGGCCTAGTGACGCTTACACGATTTTTACGGCTAATAGCTTCTCTTGCGTACGCGACGTATCGCAGTACGTCGTATACGTCGCTTTGCTGGGCATCTATTAACTCTTTCATACCATCGAGTTTGTCTTCGTCGTAACCAGCTTCGGCCAAGCTTTCAAGTAATTGTTCTCTGGTTGTTGGGTCGCTCCATATTTCTCGCAGTTGGTCTTCGTCTTTGAAGAACTGTGGCAGATCTGAAAAGAGCCGTTCTACAAATTCCTTCGCTGTAATTGGCTTATCGCCAAACCAGTACATTACTGACGAGATATGTTTAATTTGTCGAGTTTTACCATCACTGAGTTTAATTGTGATTTTATCCGATTTATCGCATATACAAGGCATGCTGTTGCACTCTGGACATTCAACAGACTCGCATACACAGGGAGAAACACCACAGAGACCACAAGGGGATTGCTCACAAATGCAAGGCTCACTTCCGCAGTCAGCACAAGGTTCTTTAGGGCAAGTACATGGACTAAATCCGCACACTTCACAAGGCAGTTTTAAACAGCTACAGGGCGAATTACCGCAGACCTCACAAATATTTTTTGGGGGCAATGGTTCACCGTCCCATTCGGGGTCGGCAAAGTTGTGGTGAGCTTTTACAAAGTCATAAATAGTGAAGTAATCTTTGCCCTCATATATACGGGTGCCACGGCCAACTATTTGTTTAAACTCAATCATGTTATTGCACGGGCGCATGAGAACAATATTACGCACATTGCGAGCGTCAACACCTGTAGAAAGCTTACGTGATGTGGTGAGAATAGTGGGGATGGTCTTTTCGTTATCTTGAAATTTTTTTAGGTCGCTTTCACCAGCTGCACCGTCATTGGCAGTTACTCGAACACAATAGTTAGTGTTGGTTGTCCAACCTTTTTGCCTAGCATACTGATTGATAAAGTCGCGCACCATGCTAGCGTGCTCTTGAGTGGCGCAAAAGACAATGGTTTTTTCGTTGGGTTTAAATAAGTCCATCCAGTAATGAACACGCTTTTGCTCACGCTCTGGAATGGTAATAATACGGTTGAAATCGCCTTCTGTGTAAACTTTGCCAGGCTCAGGTTCGCCGCGCACCACTACTCCATCGCCAGGTGTGTATACGTACTCGTCCATCGTACCCACAGTTGGATAAACCTTAAACGGCGTTAAGAAACCATCGTTAATACCCTGTTTAAGTGTGTAGCTGTAAACTGGTTCGCCAAAATAATTATAGGTGTCTACATTATCTGTGCGCTTTGGTGTGGCAGTTAAGCCTAACTGAACCGCAGGTGAAAAATGCGTGAGTATTCTGCGCCAGTTACCTTCATCGTTAGCGCCACCTCTATGACACTCATCTATTATGATTAAATCGAAAAAGTCTGACGGATAATCACCGAAGTAAGGCGTTTCATTGCCCCCGTCGTCTTTTGGGCCACTCATGAAGGTTTGGAAGATAGTGAAAAACACGCTAGCGTTTTTCGGCACCGCACCTTTCTTTCGTATTTCATTTGGATTGATGCGTACTAAGGCGTCTTCACCAAAAGGGCCAAAATCATTAAATGCTTGATTCGCTAGTATGTTGCGGTCGGCTAAGAACAGAATACGAGGACGACGCTTTGCTGAATCAGGTGCTTTCTGGGCGGTCAGACTCCAACGACTTTGAAATAACTTCCACGCTGTTTGGAAAGCAATACAGGTTTTACCTGTGCCAGTAGCCAGAGTAAGTAATACTCTTTGTTTACCTTCGGCAATGGCTTCAAGCGCATTGTTAATGGCGTTCTCTTGATAATAACGAGGCTGCCAGTCGCCCTTAACTTCAAAAGGGACAGCTGCAAAACGTTCTCGCCAGACCTTTTTAAAGTCAGGCGCGGTCTTGTCTTGCACTGCAAAGGTAAGTGACCAGAGTTCTTCTGGTGATAGGTAACGTTCAACTAATTTTTCATCGCCAGTGAGCATATCAATCTGATATATATCATGGCCATTGGTTGCATAGGCCAAACGGCACTGTAGGCGCTCGGCATAATCTTTTGCTTGGCGCACGCCTTCGCTATAACTTAAGGCTTCTTTTTTCGCCTCGACCGCCGCTAATTTGCGGCCTTTATAAACCAATATATAGTCACTGTTTACTGGTTGGCTGCGTTTACCACCGGTGAGTATACGCCCCGGACAAATTACTTCCCGTCGAATAAAGCTTTTATCTACTTCGCCCCAACCGGCACCGATTAATTGAGGATCAATTAAATCTGCTCGGGTATCAGCTTCATTGCGATTCGCTCTATTCTTGGGAGTTAATGTCACGCGGCAATTCCTTTGCTCATTGTTAATTCACCAGTGAAGGCTTTTTGTAGAATGGATTTCTTGAGTTCGTTCAAGGCACTGATCTTTTTTCTATACACTGGCTCTAATTTTTCGATCTCGGTTACCATAAAGTTTAGTTTGGAAACAATTTCTCTTTGCTTAGTTAAACTTGGATAAGAAAATTTCAATTTTCGCTGCTTCGTTATCCCGATGTAAGCGCGTGTAGAGCCTGCACCAGCATATTCCTTCATTTCATTCAAGAATGTAGGGTTATTAAAATACCAATATACATACTGATTACTAAGTATTTCGCTATTTAAAATTCGATAATAAGTCACTTGAGGTGTGAGCATTACATATTCCAAGTCGGTTTGTAATATTGCAGTTTTTCCTATTGTCGCCTTGTGTGATAACAATACATCGTCATTTTTAGCAAACCCTTTTCTCAAAGAGTCAGCTTGTTGCTTCGATATAAAACTACAATTTGTAGTATCTACTGAGCCATCCTTAATATCTGACGCCATAATAAATGGGATACCTGAGTCAACAAAATCGGCTTTCTTAGGATGCATTTCGCCATGATTACCATCAATTGGTTTGTCTAATATCTTCTCTTCGACAAGATCATCGATAGTAGTAACAATCCAATCCTCACCACGTTCACTAAACACTTGCTGCAAATAGCTATCAAACAACTCACGTGCGCTTTTTAGGTTTGTCTCTGCGGTAGTGCAGGCTTTTTCGATATCGGCAAAGGCTTGGTCGAGAATGGTTACAATTCGCTTTTGTTCTTCTATCGTCGGGCAGGGTATCGAGAATGACTTCAAGTCTTTGATGGATAGGTTCGGTTGCATTAGTTCGTTTACTGAACTTTTTACGAAATCATATGCCATCTGAGAGGTAAAAAAATAGTATAAAAATTTTCTATCTAATAATTCAGGGTTGGTTTTGATAGCTGCAACGCGCTGATTTAATAGAGCCTTATCGAAACTATGTGGGACTAAGGCAACTTTCAGACCAGATGAAATCAAAGTACGAGTTAATGCAATAACGATATCTCCTGAGGAAACCTGATAACTCGCGTACTTTTCCATAAAAGCACTAGGTAATAAACTATCTGTTTGCTCAATGAAATCTTGAACGCCAACATTGGTTATCTTGACGGATTTTATATTATTGTCAGCTGCAAAATCCCCACTTTTAAAGCTGAAACCGTTGACAATATGAGCAACAGTTTCAAGTGCCTTATACTGCCATTCAATCATTTCAGTAGCCCCTGAATATTTGCCAAAATCGACTCACTCTTTTTATCCAGTGAGATAATTTCCTCAATGATAGCTTTTGGCTCACGCAAAGGTGCTTCTTCCTTAACATTAGGATTTTTAACTGATAAATCCCAAGTGTTATTATTCAGCTCACTTGAGTCTAGTGACCATGAATTGTTTGAATCTTTATAGCTTGCCTGTAACTCAACAAACTCTTTTAAGTCTTTATCATTGAGCGGGTTAGTTTTACCCATGTTACGGCCAACGTTAAGCTGATAAAACCAAGTGCTCTGCGTAGGTTCGCCTTTAGTAAAAAACAATACTACGGTTTTAACACCCGCACCAATAAAAGTGCCGCCGGGGCAATCCAAAATGGTATGTAAATTACAGTTTTCAAGCAGCTCTTTGCGCAGGGCAATGGCGGCATTATCAGTATTAGATAAAAAGGTGTTTTTAATCACGATTGCAGCACGGCCACCGGGTTTAAGCGATTTAATAAAGTGCTGTAAAAATAAGAAGGCTGTTTCACTCGTTTTGATCGGGAAGTTTTGCTGTACTTCAGGACGCTCTTTCCCACCAAAAGGTGGGTTAGCCAAAATTATGTCGTGTTGCTTGTTAGGTGTAATCTCTTGCAGATTTTCACCCAAGGTATTGGTGTGAATTACATTGGGCGCTTCAATGCCATGTAAGATCATATTCATGATGGCAATCACATACGCCAGTGACTTTTTCTCTTTGGCGTAAAAGGTACTTTCTTGTAATACCGTTAAGTCACTTGACTTGAGTTGTCGTTTTTCAGCACCGCCTTGGCGCAAGTAATCAAAGGTTTCACATAAAAAGCCGGCAGAGCCTGCGGCGGGGTCATAGATGGTTTCACCTATTTGCGGTTTTATCACGTCAATCATGGCGCGGATCAACGGGCGCGGCGTATAGTATTCGCCACCGTTGCGGCCAGCGTTACCCATGTTTTTAATTTTTACTTCATATAGGTGCGATAGTTCGTGCTTTGCTTCTTGCGAACGAAATTGCAGTTCGTTGACTTTTTCAAGGGCATCACGCAGCGAATACCCACTTTGTATCTTGTTTTTTATTTCGCCAAAGATTTCACCAATTTTATATTCAATGGTATTAGGACTTTCTGCTCGTTGCTTAAAGCCTTTGAGGTAGGGGAATAATTCGCCATCCACATATTCCATCAGGTCATCACCCGTTAAGGCATTGTCGTGATCAAAGCTACCATCGGCTTTTTTAGGTGCTGCCCACTTACTCCAGCGATGCTCTTCGTCAATAATGTAGCTGTATTCTTGCTCCATTAATTCAGCTTCTTGCGACTTGGCAAACTCCAAATCATCAAGATATTTTAAGAACAGCATCCAAGAAGTTTGCTCGGTATAGTCTAATTCGCTTGAACAGCCAGCGTCCTTGTGAAGTATGTCGTCAATATTCTTAAAAGTTTGTTCAAACATCTATATTTTTAATCCAAATAATTGTTATTGCTATTAATTTCTAAAGTTAAGCAACCTTGCTTCAAAACTTACCTATTTAAAATCGTTCAGTTCACTTTTCAAACAGTGAGCGTTCTTGTGGTGGAGGTGCTGTGCTCAATGATTTATTTAATGTCGGTCGACTAACACCAAAATGTGCAGCGACTTCACTTTTTGTTACGGTAGGATCAAGCAACATTGCTTGCGCCTTTTTAATATCCGAAGGTGTTAGTTTTACACGCCGGCCAC
This sequence comes from Alteromonas sp. MmMcT2-5, assembly GCF_022348315.1. NCBI lineage: Bacteria > Pseudomonadati > Pseudomonadota > Gammaproteobacteria > Alteromonadales > Alteromonadaceae > Alteromonas > Alteromonas sp. MmMcT2-5. Next base: position 75,184 of record NZ_JAKRFB010000017.1, read on the forward strand.
CTTTGCGCCCCCTGGCTCGTGCTGCATTCAAACCGGCTTTTGTTCTTTCCGATATCAACCGGCGTTCAAATTGCGCGATAGACCCAATCATATGAAACGCTAACTCACCAACCGCTGTTGTAGTGTCGATATTTTCATTAAGGCTGATAAAGCTCACCTGCTGCGATTTAAAGCCATCCAACAGCTCAATGAGATCTTTTAGGCTGCGACCTAATCGATCGAGTCGCTGCACTACGACGGTATCTCCAGTTCTTAGAGAGTCAATCAAACGTTCAAGTTCAGGGCGTTGTTTTGACTTGCCACTAAACTTCTCACTATATATGCGCTCGCACCCAGCGGCGTTTAGTGCATCTAATTGAGCATTGTCAGATTGTTCATCTGTACTGACTCTTGCATATCCTAATTTCACAGCAACCCCACAAAAAAACGTACGTTTAATTTACATAGTTTAATTTACGGGTTTATTTACATTAAAACAAGATAATTTGTTGAAGATGAATGATGCAACGGGAATGTAAAACAAATGGTCGTTTTATTTACGCTAGCAAATTCCTAATTGATGGGCACGGCGGTGAACTAATGGCAATACACTAATCAGAACTTAAGGAAGATGTGATAACGTTCGTGATTAATATTGAAAGACTTTTAATGTCAACAGATAATACCATCTCGGCTAATTTGTATAATTAAAAATAATATTTTGATAAGGACTTTGATGAGACATCTTTGGCTTTTTTTATTCTTCGTATTTCCTACGACTGCTTCAAATAACGAATTTACCCCCCCAGTCTTTTCATGAAGTTGAGTCAGCCCCCTTAAAGTATCATTACAAGGATATTTATTACCAAAAGATCCTAGATAGTAAAGCTGACGGTTGGGAAAATGCTCATTTAGAGTTGAGTGATGATCCATCGTACTGGTTAGAAGCCGCGGATAACGGTAACTCATATGCGCAGTATCGTCTCTCAAGCATGCATAGTTTGAGCAATGGATGGAAGGGTATAGAACCATCAAAGGAACGCGCTGAATATTGGATGAAACGCGCAATAGAATCAAAGTACCCGCTCGCCGTAGTAAGAAAATTCAGAAAACAAGGCACATGGCGTGGCGATGAGAAGATTATCGCAGTAACAACTGAACTTGCCGATAGTGGTAATACTCTCGCAGCATCCGCACTTGCTAGAAGACTTGCAAAACAAAAAAAGTTTGATTTAGCAATAAAGTATGCACTTCTTAGTAATAGTCATGGTACTGGACTATTCGTTATGAAGTCACTTTTCAAAGAAAAATACAGAATGAAACATCCTTCTTTGGAGCATGCAAATCTGTATTTGAAATTTGCAGAATTAGGCGCGGACTACTACAAAAAATATACTGGTGACCAGTTCGCCATTCTAGATAAACATAGAGATGACGCGAAAAAGGAAGTAAGAAATGGCTTAAAATATGTGACTTGTTCAGACAAAAACAATCGCATAACTACCATTTTTAATGAGTCTTTTAACTGTACTAACCGATTTTTGTTAGGTCTCGCAGTCAAAGAAGCAGGTGCGAAACCCCTTCAAGAGCTAGCATCTTCGGGAAGTGGTCTCCCCTATGACCTTTATACTGATGTTTACGATTCTTCTGCCATTTTAAGCGGTAGTGAGAATTTGATGTTGACGTATAGTTCACATGAAGAGCTTGCCCAAGTAAGGTATACATTTCCTGAACAGGCGTTGGATAAAAAGCTAACTGAGATAAAAGAGTTCGTCTCTTTTAAGTATGGCCACTTTAAAAGTACTACTGGTTCAGCTCACGATAACTATTTCGCTTATCGATGGATTTTGAAAGACGGAATAGTATTAGAGGCTTATCGGGACAGAAAATCTGGAGAAGCTGGGTTGCTATATATGAGAAAGGATAGAGTTAATTATCTTAAAGCGGAAATAGAAGAAGCTAAACGAGATAAATACCGAGAGCAATCTGATGCTTTTTAAAAATAACTAAGGTACGAAATGCTGCTGGCTCCTGGCTATATAATTAAACTATAGAGAATCTCGTGTTTATTTTGTCCGAGTTATTTAACACCAGTTGATAATAGTTACTTCACCTTTTTCATAGCAACGTTTCTCCTTTATAAGGAAAGCGTTGCGTTGAACAGTGGAACTCATATAAAGAAAGAAATTAAACTCGCTTCAGGAAATTAATATTCAATTCATTTATTAAGCACAAAGCAGGCCGCTTAAATTCGGCTGGGGGGGCAATCTAGGCAAGACATGCCATTAGTTGACTCAGCCCTCTCAAGACAGGGCGATGTGTTGGAAGTGTTCATGTTCATATAACCCACTACAAGTGGTTGGTTTTCGTCATTGCTAAGTTTTTCATAAATTAAACTTATATCGCTATCCATTCTTTTGTCCTCATCTTTACCGTACAGTGGCTTTTTCAATGCCTTAGCACCTTAGCAAGAGTTCTATTCATTCAGTTTTTTTGGGGGTTCAGTTAGGCACTTTTTACAAGGCGAATCTCGTAGCTTGTAAACTGGGAAAAGGTCTTCAACCTTTAAACCTGTGAAAGTCCTTTACTTATCATTAAGACTACAACCTGTTAAGAACATAAATCGTCCAACTGAAATACTAATAATCTAACAAGTAGTTTTGTTATTAATCACGATATTATCGTTTTAAGCACAGAATTCAAGGAATAAATTCTAAAAATCATATTGATTAATATAGATTTTTTTGATGAGGATTAATTGAGATTTAGAACACTTTTATTTATTCGAAATAATGTTGTCGATTGGCACCCTAATAGATCCACCCATTTGCGGCGTATTGGATCCACTTAAAACCGTCTTTTTTGTCCTCAAACAGAGTGATTATTTCTTGCT